>JAMOQG010000063.1 GCA_027064135.1 Peptostreptococcaceae bacterium
TATAATACAAGAGTAAAAGAATTTACAAACCTTGTGCATGAAAATGGTGGATTATGTTGTTATGATCAAGCAAATGCTAATGGTCTTTTAGGAGTAACTCGTGCAAAAGATGCTGGATTTGATATGTGTTTCTTTAATTTACACAAAACTTTTTCAACACCTCATGGTTGTGGTGGACCTGCAACAGGTGCAACAGGAGTTACAAAAGAATTAATAAAATATTTACCAAAACCAATAATAGATAAAAAAGAAGATGGAACTTACTATTTAGATTATGATTTTAGTGATTCAAAATATTCAGTAGGAAAAATCAGATCATTTAATGGAGTTGCTCAAGTTGCATTAAAAGCATATGCATGGGTTATGTCATTGGGTGCTGAAGGTTTATATGAAGTAAGTAAAGTAGCAGTACTTAATAATAATTATATGTATAAAAAAATGATGGATAATAAGTGGGTAGATGCACCATATATTAAAGGAAAACAACGTATTGAACAAGTAAGATACACTATCGAAAAATATACTGAAGAAACAGGTGTTACATCTGGTGATATTCAAAGAAGAATGATGGATTTCGGACTTCATTATTGGACTTCACATCATCCGTATTATGTTCCAGAGCCTATTACATTAGAACCGACTGAAACACCTTCAAGAGCTGATATCGACCAATATGTTGATACATTGCTTTATGTGATGAATGAAGGCTTTGAGAACCCTGAAAAAGTTAAAACAGCTCCTCATTCAAGTGTATGTCATCAGATGATTGAAGATGTTTTAGAGGATCCTAAAAATTGGGCTCTTAGTTGGAAAATCTATAAGAAACAAAACAACTTTTAAGGAGAATTATGAAAAAAATAGGTTTAATTATTAATCCAATAGCAGGATTAGGTGGCACTGTAGGATTAAAAGGTACTGATAATTTAAGTGAAAAGGCAATTGCTTTGGGTGGAAAGCCCAAAGCAATTGAAAGAACTATGAATACTCTTAGGGGTATTAATATAAATGAAAAAGCAGTTTTTTATACTGCTTCAGGTGAAATGGGAGAAAATTTACTAAAAAGAATGAATTTCGATTATGAATGTATTTATAGTAATGACGGTAAAAGTACTGCAATTGACACTATTAAATGTGCTGAATTATTCGTTGAGAAAAACATTGATTTATTAGTATTTGCAGGGGGTGATGGAACAGCAAGAGATATTTATAATGCAGTAAGCGAAAACATGGAAGTTCTTGGGATACCGGCAGGTGTAAAAGTACAATCAGCGGTATTTGCTAAAAATCCAATGAAAGCATCAAATTTAATAAATAAATTTTTGAATGGTAAAACTTTTTTAAAAAAATGTGAAGTAATGGATCTTGATGAAGATATGTATAGAAGTGGGGTAATACAGCCTAAATTATATGGATATTTGAATGTCGCATATGATAAGAAATTATTACAAAATAAAAAATCAAGAAGTCCTTTAAGTGAAGAAAATAATCAAAGGCAAATTGCATATGATATATGTGATAATATGCAAAACGATATACTATATATTATTGGGCCAGGATCAACTACAAAAGCAATTATGGACAATCTTAATTTAAAAAACACTTTAATTGGTGTAGATTTAATATTTAATAAGAAAATTTATAAAAATGATGTTACTGAAAAAGATATACTTGATGCTATGGATATATATGAAAAAACTCATGTAATTGTTACGCCTATAGGTGGACAGGGTTATGTTTTCGGAAGAGGAAATCAACAAATAAGTGCAAAGGTCATTAATAAAATTGAGAAAGATGATATTTTTATTGTGGCTACAGAAAGTAAACTTGTTAAGCTTATTAATGAACCTTTATTAATTGATACAGGATCTGAAGAAATAAATGAAAAGTTAAAAGGTTATTATAAAGTTATAACAGGTTACAATGAAAGAAGAATTATGAAAATAAGCGATTAAAAATTTCAGAATATTCAAAATAAGCTTCGGGGGGAGGCATATTTTGATACGACTCGGGGGAGGCAAAATGAATTAAAATAGTAAAAAGGAAGTTTCATTGTCAATAGCGTTAATTCCGGTAGCATTTTTATTAGTTTCATTAGTAATTACATTAGTAGTATTTGAACTTGGCGAAGCTCACATTGCACTTTTTCTTTCAGCAATGTTTACAGCTTTAATAGCAATTACAGTTTTAAAAGTTCCATGGAAAGAAATTGAAGATGGTATGATAAATTCTATAAAAATGTCAATGCAGGCGATTATTATTATGTTAATAATTGGTATGGTTGTTGGTACGTGGATTTTATCTGGAATTGTACCTACTATGATATTTTATGGTCTTAAGATACTTTCGCCAGGGATTTTTCTTGTAGCAACTATGCTTATATGTTCTGTAGTATCATTAGCTACAGGAAGTTCATGGACAACTGCTGCAACTGTTGGTATTGCACTTATAGGTGTAGGAACAGGTCTTGGAATGCCTATTGAAATGGTAGCTGGAGCAATAATTTCAGGAGCTTATTTTGGCGACAAAATGTCACCATTATCAGATACAACGAATTTAGCACCTGCGATGGCAGGAACGGATTTATTTACGCATATTAGGCATATGCTATATACAACTGTTCCAAGTTACGTTATTTCACTTGTGTTATTTGCAATACTTGGTATAAAGTATGCTGGTGAAT
>JAMOQG010000064.1 GCA_027064135.1 Peptostreptococcaceae bacterium
TCTGTAGTGATTATATATTATCTTTCGTCTGTACTTGGGAATAAATACTATATGGTACTTACACATCCATTTCGTATGTGCTAAAGTATATGACTTATTTGCCATTAAATCACCTTCCTCTGATATACTTTTGTAGCCTAAACACTACTAGTATATCAAGTGGTGATTTTTTTGTATAACTTCCATTTCCGCACCCGCATAGCGGGTGGTTTTATGTTTCGCACGCTTCGCGAACTCAACTGACTAAAGTCTACAATTAAAAAGCCGCAAAAGCGGCTTATAATTTAAGTTATTATAATTTAAATTTATCATATTCCTCTATCATTGAATATGCATTTTTATTAAGTTCCTGTGAAGAAAGAGCAACTTCTTCACTTGATGCAGCTAATTCTTCAACTGATGCTGCAATTTCTTCGCTTGCAGCTGAGGAATCAGTAGCAAGTTCAGTTATTATTCCTAATTTATTAACAATTAAATCAGACTCTTCATTAATTCCTACAACAGCGTCAGCAGTAGTAGCTATTTGTGGTACCATTTCTTCAATTCCTTTAGTAATTTCTGTAAAAGACATTAATGATTTATCAATAACAATATTTTGATTTGCAAAATTCTCTTTTAACTCATCTGATTTATCAATTAATACTTTTGTATCATTTGAAATTTTCACTATCATATCACTAATATTTTTAGCCGAATCTTTTGATTGATCAGCTAAATTTCCAATTTCTTCAGCAACAACTGCAAATCCTTTACCAGCATCACCAGCTCTTGCAGCTTCAATTGATGCATTTAAAGCAAGTAAATTAGTTTGATCTGAAATCCCATCAATTACATTAATAATATCACTTATACTAAGTACATTTTCTCCTAAAACACCAATATCTTCTTTAAATTCAATAAACGATTCAGATAATTCATTTAAAGAATCAGTAACTTTACCCATATCTTCTTTTCCAATAATCGCATTATTAATAACACCTTGACTTGAATCATTTAAACTTTTCATTTTTTCTAATATATTATTTGTTGACTCATTAAATTTATTCACAATGTTCTCTATTTCAGACAAATTAATAGATTGTGTAGTTGTTCCCTCTGCTACACTTTGTATTGCAACAGCAACATTCTGACTAGCTTCACTCATTTGATCAGAAACTAAAGCTGATTTTTCTGAATAATCATTAATTTCTATAGTTTGTGCTTTTAAAGATTTCACCATAATTTGCAAATCTTCAATAAATTTATCAAAATAACTAGACATTTGACCGATTTCATCTTTAGTTTTAGTATCTAATCTTTTAGTAAGATCACCTTCTCCTTCAGCAATTTCTTTTAGCATTTTAGTCATTTTGCTAATTGGTTTTAAAACCGAACCAGATATTAATGTTACTAAAAATATAATTACAATTCCCATTGCAACAGAAATCATTATAAACTTATTTTTAGTATCAGCTAAATCTTTTGCAATAGTATCTTGAATATTAAAATACGTATCAGAATTTATTTCAACTAACTGATCAGTAAGTGCATATAATTTTTCTGCTATTGGATCAAATTTTAACATATATTCATTGCCTTTTAAAGATCCGTAGTTGACATAAACATTCGTCATTTCTAAGCCAGCTTGATAAAAATCTGTTAATACAGGTTTAAATTTTAAAAACAATTCTTTCTCTTGATCAGCTTTAATTTTTCTATCAACAATTTTCATAGCTTCATTATAATGCATTTCTGCAATTCCATACCCATCATCAAAACCGGTTTCAGCCCTTGTTGCTGATACATCTGTTAAAGCCTCCTGCATATGAATTACATGCTCTTTTAATTCAAGTATTTCAAGCATATTAGGTAATACTTTTTCATTTGCAAAATTAAGATTTTTTTCAACATTTCTTAATTCGCCTGCTACGATTACTGTTTTAGCTGAAAGTCCAAAAATTACTAAAACTACCAATAAAATAAATTTGCTTTTTAATTTCATATACTACCCCTTAATCTTTTATACTATCTCCATATATACCAAGAAAAAAAATTTTTAAACATTTTTAATAAAAAAACCTGCATTTATAAAATACAGGCAAATACTTATTTTATTAAAACTACAACTTCACAAGAAATTCCTTCTTCTCGTCCATTAAAACCGAGTTTTTCAGTTGTCGTTGCCTTAACATTAATATCATCAATATTAATTTCTAGTATTTCAGCTATATTTTCTTCCATATCTTCAATATAATCTTTTAATTTTGGTTTTTGAGCAATTATCACAGAATCAATATTGTTAATTTCATATCCTTTATCTATTAATTTGTCATTCACCATTTTTAATAGTTTCAAAGAGGAAATCCCTTTAAATTTATCATCTGTATCCGGAAAATATCTTCCAATATCTCCTAACCCTGCTGCACCAAGAAGTGCGTCCATTATTGCATGAATTAAAACATCAGCATCAGAATGGCCTAAAAGACCATATTCGTGTTCAATCTCCACTCCACCAAGAATCAACTTTCTTCCTTTAACCAATTTATGAACATCATAACCAATGCCAATCCTCATTATAAACCATCCTTAAGAATTATTTCACCAAATTTAATATCTTCTTCAGTTGTAATTTTAATATTATCATAATCTCCATAAATAATTTTAACTTTTATTCCCAATTTTTCAACTAATTGACTATCATCTGTTGCTTCAACATTATTTAAAATGCCATATTCATATCCTTTTAAAATTATATCTTTTTTAAAGCCTTGAGGCGTTTGAACATTAATAAGTTCAGAACGCTTAAGGGTATTTACAATATATCCATTTTCAATTGATTTTATTGTATCTTTAGTTTTTACTGCTAAAATAGCTGCATCTTCAATATCCAACGCATTAATTATTTCAATTAAATATTTCTCTTTTAAAAACGGTCTAGCTCCATCATGTATTAACACTTTCTTAGAATTATCAGAAATATCTTTTAATCCATTATAAACAGATTCTTTTCTACTATTTCCACCAACTGTTAGCTTAACTTTTTTAAAATTATATTTTTCAATTAACATTTTAAAATCAATAATTTCTTCTTCTTTCACCACTAAGATTATTTCATCTATCAATTCGGATTTTTCAAAAGTCTGAACAGTATAATAAATAACTTCTTTATCAAATAATTTTATAAATTGTTTATTTATATTTTTTCCCATTCTAGTTGAATTACCAGCAGCTAGTATAATTGCAGAATTCATAATTTTCCTCATTTTCTACTCAGGTTTTACAAAAATCATTCTTCCAGCATCAGTCTGAAGTACACTTGTTACAAGAGTATTAATTGTTTTTCCTATAAATTTTTGTCCGTTTTCAACAACTATCATAGTTCCATCATCAAGGAAACCTACACCTTGATTATTACCTTTTCCTTTTTGAATGATTTCAACTGTAAATTTTTCTCCTGGAATAACAACAGGCTTAACAGCATTCGCTAATTCATTAATATTTAATACTTTAACACCTTGTACTATAGCAACTTTATTTAAATTATAATCATTTGTTAAAACAGCACCGTTCAGTTTTATAGCAAGCTTTAACAATTTGCTATCAACTTCTTCAACATCAAAATCAACATCCATAACTTCAACTTCAATATCTTTGCTATCAATTAATCCCTTTAAAATATCAAGTCCTCTTCTGCCTTTTTTTCTTTTTAAATCATCCGCTGAATCAGCAATATGTTGTAATTCATCAAGTACAAAATTTGGAATGATTAATTTTCCTTCAATAAATCCAGTTTTTACAATATGAAGTATTCTGCCATCAATAATAACACTAGTATCTACAACTTTACATTGAAACGAGTTACTATTTTCAAAATCATCATTCTTTATTTTTTTATCTTTTTTTACATTTGGAAAATACTGTAAAAAATCACTATTTGTAACATAATTTCTTGGTATACTTATTCCTAAATAACCAAAAATAATATATGTTATTACAGTAAGAACTAGACCAATAACCCTTATTGGAATATACTTGAAAATATTGCTAATTAAAAGTGCAATCAACATACCCACTGTGAAACCAATTGTCGAAAAAATTATTTCCTTTGAATTTAATGTAAATATTTCTTTTTCAATCATAGTTATTAATTTCTTAATCACTTTAATACAAGTGTTTGATAATAATAAAAATAAAATAAATAAAATAATTGCGCTTGCTGCATATAGTATATTCATATTCATTGTAGAAAATAAATCTAATTTCTCAATAGCGTTTGCAACCCCCAATCCAATAAGCCCACCTATTCCACCTATAAATACATTTGAAAATCTTTTTAACATCTTCCTTTTTAACATTTTCCGCCTCCTTTCATCTATCACTAGATTCTATCATATTTCTACTTTAATTTACATTTAAATAATTTAATTTAATACAATTTTAATAATTAAAGTAAAAAAAAACCCGCAAAGCGAGCTTAGTTAATTTTATTCAGTTACTTCACTTAATTCTTTTTGTTTATTTTTTTCATTTTCAATAGACATAGTTACGTTATCTTCTAATATTTGTTCAGCTTCTTCCATATCAATATCTTTAGATAAACATATCTCACTAAGCAAATATTTAGTAGCATTATTTAGCATTTTTCTTTCGCCTGTAGACAATCCTTTTTTATCGTCCATAATCATTAAATTTCTTACAACTTCAGCAACTTCTAAAATATCTCCAGTTTTTAGTTTTTCAGTATTTTCTCTAAGTCTTCTATTCCAATTGTTTAACATATCTGACAAACCATCTCTAAGCAATTTAGCAACTTCATCTAATTTTTCTTCATCAATGACTGGACGTAATCCCAATTTTTCAGTATTATCAACCGGAATCATAACTTTCATTTCTTTTAATGGCAAATTCAAAATATAGTATTTTTTATCTTCATCTAGAATATTTTTTGTTTCAATATCTTCAATAATACCCGCTCCATGCATTGGATATGCAACTTTATCTCCTATTTCAAACATCTATACCTCCTCAGTTAAAACAATACTGTATACATTATACTATATTAAAGAGGTAATGTCAATTTAATAAATATTCTATCATATCATTAGTTAATAAATTCTGTCAAATATTTTGTTATTTTTTTGTTTTTATTAAAATAAAATAGAAAAAACATCAGAAATATTTTCAACGCCTTCTATGGCAATATCATTTTCAGAATTTAAATTATTAAGATTTTCTTTTGGAATAATACATTTTCTAAACCCCATTTTTTTAGCTTCATTAATTCTCTGATCTGCCATACTTACTGCTCTTATTTCACCTGTTAAACCCACTTCACCAAATAATACCACATCTTTTTTTATAGTCACATTTAAAAAACTTGAAGCGATTGCAGCTATTACAGCTAAATCTGCAGCCGGTTCGTTCAAAGTCATTCCACCAACTACATTAATATATCCATCTTGATCTTGAATCATCATCCCTTTTATTTTTTCAAGTACTGCCATTAACATTACAACTTTATTATAATCAAGACCATTTGCCATGCGTCTAGGCATCCCAAAATTAGTCCTAGCAACTAAAGCTTGAATTTCTATAAGTATCGGTCTAGTGCCTTCCATAGCCGCTGTAATGACCGAACCTGGACTTTCTTTTACATTTTTTGAAATGAAAATTTCTGATGGATTTAAAATTTCTTTTAACCCACCACTTGTCATTTCAAATATACCAAGTTCATTTGTAGAACCAAATCTATTTTTAACCGCTCTTAAAATTTTATAAACATTATTCTTTTCACCTTCAAAATAAAGCACTGTATCCACCATATGCTCTAAAATTTTAGGCCCTGCAATTGCACCATTTTTTGTAACATGTCCAATTATAAATGTCGCTATTCCCATACCTTTAGAAACATTCATAAAAGTATTTGTTGCTTCTCTGACTTGTGAAACTGTACCAGGAGCAGAAGATAAATCACTTGAGTGAACAGTTTGAATTGAATCTATTATTAATAACTGAGGAGACATATTTTTAACATGACTTACAATTACATCTATATCATTTTCTGATACAAAAAATAAATTATCGCTCATAATTTTTAATCTATCTGCTCTTAATTTAGTTTGTTTTAATGATTCTTCACCAGAAATATAAAGAACTTTTTTATCTTTTGAAGCCACATTATTTGCCATCTGCAGAAGCAAAGTTGATTTTCCTATTCCAGGATCTCCACCAACTAGAATTAATGATCCTTCTACGATTCCTCCGCCTAAAACTTGATCCAATTCACCAATAGAAGTTGAAAATCTATTTTCATTACTCAATTGAATTTCAGATAATCTTACAGGCTTTTCCAAACTTCCTATGCCTGTTTTTCTTACATTCTTATCTTCTTTTTTTTCTACTTCTTCAACAAAAGAATTCCAGCTATTACATTGAGGGCATCTCCCAAGCCACTTTGTTGTAAAATAACCACATTCTTGACATACAAATCTAGTTTTTATTTTTTTCGCCATAATATCACCCTATTTAATTATACAAAAAATAATGCTTCCATAAAAGGAAACATTATTTTATATTTTTTCAGATTCAATTATTGCTCTTCATCAGATTGTTTTGCACTAATTATTTTCATAGCTATCTGCATAGGAACTTCTTCATATCTTTCAAATCTCATATTAAAATATCCTCTTGCTTTTGTAATTGAATTAATTGTAGGAAGATATTCAAACATTTCAGATTGTGGTGCCTCAGCAATTACTCTTTGATAGCCCTTTTCATCTTGTTCCATTCCTAAAATTCTACCTCTACGTTTATTCATATCGCCCATTATATCGCCCATGTTTTCATCTGGAATAAATATTTCAATATGCATAATCGGTTCTAAAAGAATTGGTTTAGCAATTGCGTATGCAGCTTTTAATGCTTTTCTACCAGCCGCTTTAAAAGCCTGTTCACTAGAATCAACCGGATGATATTTACCATCAAGTAAAGTAGCTTTTAAATTAACAACTTTATATCCTGCTAAATCTCCTTTTTCAAGCGCATCTTCAATACCTTTTTCAACAGCCGGAATATATTGTCTTGGAACTGATCCTCCAACAACTTTACTTTCAAATACAAAGCCTTCAGTAATCGGCTCAAATTTTACTTCAACAATTCCAAATTGTCCAGATCCACCTGATTGTTTCTTATGCTTTCCTTGAACAGAAGCTATTTTTGTAATAGTTTCTCTATATGCAACATGTGGAGTTTCAAAAGTAACATGAACATCAAAATCATTTTGTAATCTACTTTTAATAACATTTAATTGTTTTGTGCCTTGTCCACCTACTAAAGTTTCTTTTGTTTCTTTATTCCATTCATTTATAAAAGATAAATCTTCATCTGATAGTTTATGAAGTGCTTCAGACAATTTACTTTCATCATCTCTAGATTCTATATGAACCGATTTAAATATCGCAGGTTTTGGTATGCTAATTCCTGGATATACTATTGGAGCCGATTTATCACACAGTGTATCGCCAGTTTTTGTATAAGTTAATTTTGAAACAGCACCGATATCACCTGCAACTACTTCATCAACTTCAATTTGTTCTTTTCCTTTTACCATAAATAATTTACCGATTTTTTCGTTTTCATCGTGTGTTGAATTTAAGACTTCATCACCTTTTTTTACTTTTCCAGAATATACTTTAAATAACGAAATTTTACCCACAAATGGATCAACTATTGTTTTAAATACAAATGCTGAAAAAGGTTCGTTTTCATCCACTTTTCTTTGTTCAATTCCATCACTGCTTGGATTTTCTCCATCATAAATGCCTTCATGCATATCTTTTGGAGTTGGCATATAATCATATATCATCTTCATTAATGTATGAATCCCAATTGATTTTTCTGCTGAACCAATAAGTACAGGTACAATTTCTCCTGAAATCACACCTTTTCTTAAACCTTCATGAATTTCATCATTTGTGAATTCTTCACCTTCAAAATATTTTTCCATTAAAGCTTCATCGCTTTCTGCAACCGCTTCAATAAGCATATCTCTAACAGGATTCACTTTTTTAAGAAGTTCGTCTGATACTTTTACATCAGAGCATATATTACCGTCATATTTTCTACCTATCAAATCAACAACATTAACAAAACCTGTGAAATCATTTTCAGTTCCATTAGGAATTGCAAATGGCGCAATTTTAGCACCAAAAGTATCTTTTAACTCTTTTATAATTTTTACATAATTAACGTTCTCAAGATCCATTTTATTTACAAATATTATTTTAGGAATATTCCTTTTTTCAGTAAATTTCCAAGCTTTTTCAGTTCCAACCTCGACGCCTGCTAACGCATCTACTACTATTACAGCTCCACCAGCAACTCTTAAAGCTCCAAAAACTTCTCCAACAAAATCGAAATATCCAGGAGTATCAAGAATATTATACTTCGAATTATCCCATTCAATAGGTATTAAACTTGTTGATATAGAAAACTTTCTGTTTTTCTCTTCATTTGTATAATCTGAAATAGTAGATCCTTTATCAATACTTCCCATTTTATTACCCTTAGATGAATTAAAATTAATAGCTTCAGCTAATGTTGTTTTTCCACTTGCCCCATGCCCTAAGAATGCGACATTTCTTATTTCACTAACTTTATATTTCTCCATTTGAAACTCCCCCTTTTTCACTGTCTTTCATAATATTCAATAAAACAATTGAATCTCCTTCTTTTTTTTGACTTTTCTGAATATTTATTTTGTCTAAACAACCTATAAGGTTGTTTATCGTTTCTATACTCATGTATTAATTTTAACATATTAAAAATCAAATTTCAATAATTCTATCTAATTGGGCAAATACCACTTTCACACTCGTCATTTCCAATATCAAATTCTGTCTTTTGTTTTTCATATTTTGAAATTAACGATGCTCTAAAAGTAGAAAGTGTACTATTTTTTTCATTATACTCTTCTTTTGTTATCGATTCATATGGTAATAATTCATAAAAATTATCATCAAGCGCAAGGAACGTAACTGCAACAACATCATCCCAATTATTCCATAACCACTCTTCTACATCTTTCCATTCATTATTTCTAACATGAACCGTAATTGACACATTATGATCAACATAATGTTCCATAAACATTTTATAATCTTCAAGTTGTTCAATAGCTGAAACATCATATTTTGTTCTACCTTCAGGCGATTTTACAGGAAATTCTACTACCTTTGTAGTACAATTTTCTAATGTTTGACCAACTTCAGGGTAGACATTATAATCAAGCTCCTCACAAACTTTTACTAATGGATCATCCGATGAAATTCTAACTCTTCTTAAATAATATGGCGAATGCGCATAATGAATACCGCTCGATACTCCAGGAAGTTGAGATTGAGTTCCTTCTGGTTTTACAGTAGTTACAAGATTTGGCACATTTTCACCAAGCTCACTTGCATAAAGTTCAACTTCTTCTCTTGCAGCACTTCGAAGTTTAATTAAAAGTTCTTTTTGTTCATCTTTAGAATATCCAAGCTTATTCATTGCATCTTGCCATCCCGTAATAGAACATCCCACTACTTTTTCATCAATATGCCTTTGATTCCATTCAGGAAGTTCAAGCTCAACCATTGTCAATCTATAACTTGCTCTTGCAGAAAGCCTTTGTGCTTCAAGAAGATCAGCTTCCTCTAATAAATTATCTTTATTAACAAACGAAGCTATATTCAAAGTTGTTAAATTACATAATCCTTTCGAATTTAATAGTATTTCTCCACATGGATTTACACCATTAAAAGTACCTGTTCGCTTTCTAGCAGCTTCTGCATTAATAAATGCAGGTTCTCCAGAATTTCTCATTTGTTTAAGTTGCCATTGTAATTGTTCTCTAGATGGTCTTTCTTGATAATAAATTGAATTATTCGACACTTGTCTATGAGATAATTCTTCATTCATAATCCATTGTCCATCTATTTGTCTATATAAATCATTTTTAGCTTCAATACATTCTTTATCATCTGGATCTACAATCATAATTTCAGCAGTTCTTCTTACTCCACCTGAAACTACATTTTCGCCAATAATATTTGCAATATCCATGCAATCAATTGATTTAAGTTTTACTCTATCATCATCCTCGATTGCACTTCTTCTTTTTAAAAGTTTATATATTTTATCAAACATATTTTTTAAACTCGTATGACCACTAGCAGTACCACCGAAAGTTTTTAATCTTTCACCTTTAGGTCTTACATTATTATAATCAATAATTATAGTATTTACTTTTCTATATTGAGTTGAATATAAAAGTTTAAAAAAGAAATCTAATGATTGAACCCATCCTTCTTTACTATCACCAATAGTAATTTTGGCAGTATTATTAAATAAAAACTCAAGCGAAGTATGATCTTCTCTTTCGCTTTTTTCCACCGGCGAATAATCCTTTTGCACAAGTTCAAAATTTGTTCTAACTTTAGGAAGTTTTCTAACATCATCTTTTAAAATTCTTAATCCAATACCAGATCCTATCATTAATAAATAGAATAAATCAGTATACGACTCAAAATCTTCAATTATTTGAAAAGAACAATTGAAATTAGCCATTGGATAATGTTTTGCAACATCTGTATTTCCTATCCACAATGTTCTTCCTGATAAAAATTGTTTTAAATTATATACATTTTCAAATAATTTTTGTGCTTCAGATTTAGTAGTTGGAACTAAAGAGCAATTGTATTCAACAGCTCGTCTAACTGTTTCCCACCACTGTTCTCTTCTTCCTTCATCATTAAGATATCTAGAATAAGTTCTATAAAACACAAATGATCCAAGCTGATTCATTGGTGCTGGTTGATGCTTATATTTACTAATAAAATCATTTGTAAGCAACTTATATTCTTCAATTCTTTTATCTCTACTTTTATCATGCTCATTTCTATAAATAATATATTCTTTTGCAACATCTTTTCTAGGACTATCCATCAATTTAAATTCAACACAATCTTGAATTTCATCAACATCAATTCTTGTCATATCCAAGTATTTTTCTTCTATTTGCTTTGAAATAGCAAAACTCAATTCACTATCAATTCCGCTTTTAGTTTCATACATCGCTTTTTCAATAGCACGTTGTATTTTTCCAACATTAAAATCAGCTAAAATACCATTTCTTTTTATAACTTTCATAATCTCCCTCCAAAATTATACACATTTTATCAACAACTTGTGCATAAGATAAATATGATACACTATATGTTGTGTTTCTATTCTATATGAATATTATAGTAAGTACAACAAATGTTAATAATAAAACATTCGCATTTCTAAAATTTAAATGAGTATGCCTTATTTTATAAAATATCTTTGCTTCTTTTTTTAGAAAATTAGTATAAAAACCATAACTTATAATAAGATAAAGGCCATATACAACAAAATCCTTTAGGCCTACATATACACCAATATCAAAATAATTACTTAAAGTGTACATTTCAAATATCCCCATCACTAAGGTAATTACTCCTAAAATTATAATTGAAATATTTTCTTTAAAACTCTCTTTTATCTCTTTATTATGAGTTGTGCCAAAAAAGATTTGCGACATTTTCATAAATGATATCATCGTTCCTAAGTTTAATATCTGCATAATAAAAGCCATTAAATTATTATCATGATAATAATTTTTAATTATCATTTTTGATACAAATCCGCTTGTAAATGGAAAACCTGTTATAGAAAGCATTCCAATTATTACAAATACAGAGATCACTGGAAGTTTTTTAAAAACGCCTCTAATTTTATCAACTCTTCTAATATTATATTTACTGATAATTAGGCCTACAGTTAAAAATAATAAACTTTTAAAAAGAGCATGATTTATCAAATGTAAAAAGCCACCTAATTGTAATGTTTTTACACCTGCAAGACCAATTAATATTATTCCTGATTGTGATACAGTGTGAAATGCTAAAATACTTTTTACATCTTTTTGACTCATTGCAAAAACAAAACCTAATATAGCAGTAGTTACTCCCACAATAGTTAAAAACTCAAAATAAATATTATAATCAATATATCTAGCTATTTTTATTAATATTATAAATCCTGTTTTTACAAGAATTCCTGATAATAAAGCAGATATTGTAGAAGGTGCTGCAGTATGTGCTTTTGGAAGCCAATTGTAAACAGGAAAGAACGCTGATTTAACTCCTGCCGAAGCTATAACAAGCGCTATTCCCATTTTCATAGTTCCGTTTAAATTTACACTCATTAACCCTTCAATATTCATTGTTCCTGTATTTATATAAATAATTACTATACCTAATAAATAAAAAATCATACCAATACTATTAAATAACAAATAATAAACACCAGCTCTTAGAGAATATGCATCTCTTTTATAAATTATTAAAACAGCTGATATAAGAGAAATTATTTCAATAAATATAAACATATTGAAAAGATCATTTGAAAGTATCAAGCCATAAAATGTTCCTCTTAAAAAATGCAAAAAGAAATAAAATTTATAATCTTTTCCATGTTTTTCAAAAGAATATAAAGTCGCAATAATCCATAAAAATGCTGTTGTTAATAAAAGAATTGATCCAATTAAATCAAGTTCCATGGAAATTCCAACAATTTCAGAATAATTCCCAACTATCATTTTTATGCTTCCATTTTCTATGACATTTTTAAGTAAATATAAAATCATTAAAATTTCAATGAAATTTATTATTATTGAATATTTAATAGCTTTCTCATTTTTTATTAGATAAATAAATATTGCTGTTATAATTGGAATAAATATCAAATAAATCATAATTCTTCCCTTTCAATAATTTTCTTCCACTCTAAAGTTCCAAAATAGTGAAATACTTTAATACTCATCATTAATACAAGAGCTGTAATTGACGCGCTAATAACTATTGAAGTAAGCATCATAGCTTGAGGTAGTGGGTCTGCCATTTTCTTCATTTCTTCTGCATAAATAGGTACTTGATTTTTATTCAATGATGAAAAATCCATATATACCATTATTAATGCTGCTTGCATGATATTAAAGCTAATTAAAGATTTAATAATATCCTTAGATATTAAAACCCCGTAAATTCCTATTATAAATATTATTAACGCTAAAATAACACTAATCAAAACGGATCACCTTCCTCTAAAAATGATTCAAATATATTTACTAATCCAACTGCTACTTTAAATCCTAAAGCAAGATTTAGAGTAATTAAAAAAATTCTTTTGTTAACGCTAAATGGATTTGTAAAAGCATAACCTTTTGTAAAAAGTGAAATTGAGGAAACAACAATTATAAATAGAAAAAGTAATTTTTCAATTCTATTTAGTTTTGTTAAATTAAATTTAACATCTGAAAAAAAAGTCATTAAAAGTAATCCAGTTGCAATTATTGCTCCACCTTGAAATCCGCCACCAGATGTTAAATCTCCACCTATAGTTATATAAAATCCATATAATATAACAAAAGGATAAATAAAATGACTCATTGATTTAAGAATTGTACTATCTTTCATAAATATTTGTGGCAAGGAAACACCTATGCCTTTAGGCTCGGTGAGAAATTGCCATTTCTCCCTTCTATTAATAATGTCTCTCTAAATCCTCTTAACAATAATTTCTTATAACTTATACTGCCTTTGTTAACTTTTGTACCATCTAATTTTCTTATATCAAAGAATCCGCTTTTACGTCTTCCAAAGATATAATATAATTCTTTTTCAAATTCTACTTTGTCAAATAATCTAAAACCTTTAACT
>JAMOQG010000065.1 GCA_027064135.1 Peptostreptococcaceae bacterium
AACTATGATGGAAGAGAATGTTGTAAGCTCTGCTGGTGTGACAAACACAATGGCAAAAGATGAGATGATTCATCTTATAGCAGATGTTGGAGAGATTCCAGCAGTTCGTAATACAGCTTATGAGATTCTAGAACAATTTTAATGAGATTAATAGATTTAGAGATATTCAACCTATTTGGGATATTTAATCATAATATTCCTTATAATCAAGATGAAAGAATTACATTATTAACAGCACCGAATGGATATGGTAAAACTATCTCACTCAAAACGATATATAATTTATTTAACAAAAAATTTAATTTTTTTATTAAATTATCATTTGATAGAATAATTTATTCATTCGATAATAATAAAACTATTGAAATTATTAAAAATAATAATATTATTAAATTTACACTTAATGAAGATAAAAAAGTAATTCGTTCGTTTGACTATCCATCAAAAAAATTAATATCTCAAATAAAAAGGGGTATGCCAAGCTCTCGACTAGAGGAATATGTTCCTCCTTTTATCCAACGAATAGGAAGAGATGAATGGTTAAATGAATTGACAAATGAAGTATTGACTTTTGAAGAGGTAATATATCAATTTAGTGAATACTTACCTGAACATATTATCAAGCAATATGATGTAGAGATACCAAAAGAATTTTTATTAATATTAGATTCTTTACAGGTATATTTTATTCAAGAACAAAGATTAGTATTACGACAAGCAATATCTGATCGTAATTTTAAAAGAGAAGTAGTTATTACAGATACAATAGAGAAATATTCAAATGAATTAAGTATATTAATCCAACAAAAAATTGGAGAATATGCTCAAATTACTCAAGAATTAGATAGCAGTTTTCCAAAAAGATTATTTCAAGAAACAATTAACGATGAGAATATAACTGATTTGAAAAAAAGATTAACTTTTCGTCAAGAGAAAAGCTATAAAATATCTAAATATGGACTTTTAAAACTAGATGAAGATTCTTTTTTTAAAGAAGAAGATATTAATGATAGTGAAGCAAAAATGTTATCTCTCTATATCTCTGATAGTGAAAAAAAATTATCTGTTTTTGATTCCTTAATTGATAGGATTGAAATATTTACTAAAATCCTTAATGAAAGACGATTCAATTTTAAATCAATAGAAATAGATAAGGAAAAAGGTTTTATTTTTAAAACAGATAATAATACACCTTTAAATTTAACTGATTTATCTTCAGGAGAACAACATGAGGTAGTTATTTTATTTGAATTATTATTTAAAGTACAAAAAAATTCAATGGTATTAATAGATGAACCTGAAATTTCTTTACATGTAGTATGGCAAAAAGCATTTTTAAATGATATTCAAGAAATTATTGATTTACAAAAAATTGATGTAGTTATTGCAACACATTCACCTCAGATAATCAATGATAGATGGGATTTAACAGTTAATTTAGAGGATTCAGTAATTGGCAAATAGCTTAATGGATGAGTCAAATAATTTAACAACTAAACTTGTAGAGATTAGACTTTCCATTAACCATCTAAATAATGAGAATAAAGTTTTTATTTTATTGGAGGGAAAAACTGATATTAAATTATTTAGAAATATTTTCTCTAATGATTATACAGATACATCTAAGCTAGATGGAAAAGATAACTTAGTTGAAGCATTACAAACATTACAAGATGAAGGTTTTACTCAAATTTTAGGTATAAAAGATGCTGATTTTGAACATTTAGAAAATATTTCTAATATTGAGAATCTATTTATTACTGATTATCATGATATGGAAATAGAGATGATTGAGTCTAAAGCTTTAAAATCTGTGATTGATGAATATTCATCTGAAAGTTGCTATAAATTACACTTGAGTGACTTGAAAAATAATATTTATGAGATAGCTTTAGAGATTGGTTATATTCGTTGGTATAATGAAAAATTTAGATTAAGTAATGGAAAAGGATTATTTGATTTTAAAAGAGTAAAGTTAAACTTTTTTATTAGTTTAAATTCTTGTATAATCTCTTTTAGTAAAGAAGATTATTTTTTAAAACTTCAAGAACAACTTACTGATAGTGAAGTAAATATTCAAGAAGAGATAGATAAATTAAAAATGATTTCAATAGATAAGTTACAAATTTGTAATGGACATGATTTAACCTTGGCAATATCAAAATATTTTTCTCAAAGTAATATAAATCAAGATAGAATTGAAAGTGCATTACGATTATCTTATACATTTAATGAATTTGAAAAAACTAATTTATTTACTCAGTTGAATTTATGGGCAGAAACTCATAATTATAGATTATTTAATGAAATATAAAAGAGCATAAATGAAAAAATTAATAATAACAACACTAATACTAGGACAGATAATTATGGCAGCAACGATAGAATATATTGAGGCAAACGGTGTAAAAGTACCAGTGATTTTTGAGAGTGACACAAGACTTCCTCTTGTGACTATGCAATTTACTTTTACAAATAGTGGAAGTATTACAGATACTTCAAAGGCTGGTTTAGCAAAATTTAGTGCTAAAGTTATGAATGAGGGGACTAAAAAATTAGGTTCAT
>JAMOQG010000066.1 GCA_027064135.1 Peptostreptococcaceae bacterium
TAGTGAAATTCTAACAGTATTTAAGTGAGTTCATATATGTTGTAACTTAATAGTTTTAGTTAAGTGAGAGTATTTGAGAAACTTAATGAAGTTAGAACCACGTGATTTCAATCGTGTGAGATTCAGTAACAATTTAAGCATGGGGAATATTTATTTAAAATATCTCCTGTTTTTTGTTATAATTGTTTTGATATTTCACTATCTTATAATTCCTATTATAAGTTATATAAAAAGGCCTTCTATGAATTTGGTTTCAAAGATGAATGAAGGTGATATAAAAGCTACTAAAAGATTAGCAAAATATTATACAAAAAGAATTGATGATAATGGTGAATTAGTAAAATATTTAAAGAAATCAGATTATAAAAATTTAAAAGAAATTATTATAAAGTATATTAATGAAAGAATTTTAGAATTTGATAAAATAATAAATAGATATGCATTATCAGTAACAACAACAGTAATGCTTTCACCTAATTCGCTGATTGATGGTTTAGCTGTTATATTTGCCAATTCAAAAATGTTATATGAATTATCAAATTGTATTGGATTAAGATATGAGTATAAAGAAATTTTAGATTTATATGTAAAAGTATTTTTCGCTGGGACATTAACAGGTGCTATTGAAGAATATGATGAAGCAATAGAAGATATTGTTGAAGAAATTATAGAAGGATTTAATGATAGTGGATCAACTAAAGCGTATGAAAATGTACCATATGTAAAAGTACTTACAGGTTCAATTAGTCCTATTATTCAAGCTTCGAGTAATTATTTCTTTATTACTTACAATGGCTATTGTTTTAAAAATTATTTTTTAGATGTTGTTGAAGGGAATGAAATAGATTTTAAAGTAATTAAGAAAAAAGCACGAAAAGAAGCTAGGAAAAAAAGAATTGTTTTTTTAAAAGATATACCTCAAAAATTTTTATCTAAAACGGGAAATGTAATAAAGGAGAAATCGATTAATGGGTTTGATAAAATAAAAGGTTTTATTAAAAAATAGTGGGAGGAAATGTGAATATACCAAATATAATTACAATAATCAGAATAATTTTGGTTCCAATTTTTGTTTTTGCTTTCTTTTTTATAAGTAAATGGGTAGCGCTTTGTGTGTTTATATTGGCTGGAATATCTGACCTTCTTGATGGTTATATTGCTAGAAAATATAATCTTGTAACTGATTTAGGTGCTCTTTTAGACCCTTTTGCAGATAAATTAATGTTAATTAGTGTGTTAGTATCTTTTGCAATTGTTAAGTATATACCGATTTTTATGTTATTTATTATACTTATAAAAGAATTATTTATGATTTACGCGGCAACAAAGTTATATTTTAATAAAGAAAAAATTGTAATACCTGCAAATAAATTCGGAAAAACTTCGACTGTTCTTTTTTATTTTGCAAGTTTTGTAATTATTTTCAATATTAGTCCCGTACTAAATAATATTTTAATGACTTTAGTAATTATTTCAACTATTTTGGCATTTTTTAGTTATTATAAAATTGTTAAAGATAAAATTAAATAAAATAAAATTTGAAAGGAAGATTTATGAAAAAAATATTAATTATGTTATTAATTGCTACTTTATTAATGAGTGCTTGCGCAAAGAAAGAAATTGTAAACGAGAATGATTTAGCTAATAAAATTAATTATGAAAATAATCCTAAAGCGACTATAATGCTAGAAGGAGAGAAAGCAATTGTTATTGAATTATATCCAGAAATAGCTAAAAATACTGTGAATAATTTCATTTCATTAGCTAAATCTGGGTTTTATGATGGATTGATTTTTCATAGAGTTATTAAAGGTTTTATGATACAAGGTGGTTGTCCTGAAGGAACTGGAGCCGGTGGGCCGGGATATTCAATAAATGGTGAATTTACTGCAAATGGTTTTGAAAATAATTTACTTCATGATAGAGGAGTTATTTCGATGGCTAGAACAATGGATCCAAATTCTGCTGGTTCTCAATTTTTCATTATGCATGAAAAAAATGAAAGTCTTGATACCAAATATGCTGCATTTGGAAAAGTAATTGAAGGAATGGAATATGTTGATGAAATAGCGAACGTAGAAACTGGAGCAAAAGACAAACCAATTGTCGATCAAGTTATTAAATCAATTTCAATAGATTTAAATGGTTATGAACCGGAAGAACCGGTAACAAAGTAGGTGAAAAATGGAAATGAAAAATATTGGAATAGTAATAGAAGGCGGAGGAATGCGTGGCATATTTACCGCTGGTGTTTTGGATTATTTAATGGAAAAGGATATAAATTTTCCATATGTAATAGGTGTGTCGATGGGAGCGTGTAATGCTTCTGCATACGTTGCAAAACAAATAAAAAGAAGCGTTAGAATCCCAATGACTTACCTTGATGATTGGCGTTATTTGAGTTTAAAAAGTTATTTAAAGGAAGGAAATTTATTTGGTATGGATTTTATTTTTAATAAAATTCCTTATGAGCTTGATCCTTTTGATTTTGAAACTTTTGAAAAATCGAGTAAAAAATTTATTAGTGTAGCTACTTCTTGTGAAACTGGCAAAGCAAGATATTTTGAAAAAAGTGATATGACTCGTAATGTTTTTTTAAAATCTTTGGAAGCTTCAACAAGTTTACCATTTCTTTCAACAATGAAGGAAATTGATGGCGAAAAATTACTTGATGGTGGGATTAGTGATAGTATACCGGTTTTAAAAACTTCTAATGATGGATATAAAAAACAAGTAGTAATATTAACAAGGGAATATGATTATATTAAAAAAAGTTCTAATCTTTTAAAATTAATAGCACCTATATATTATAGAAAATATCCAGAATTAGCAGAAAGTATTATAAATAGAGCTGATAAATACAATAAAACATTAGAGTATATTAAAAAGCAAGAAAAAGCAGGGAATTATTTTGTTATAAGACCCTTAGAAGCTATTGAAATGCCGAGAGTAGGAAAAGATAAAGAAAAATTAAAAAAAGCGTATGATTTAGGATATAATCAAATGGAAGCGTTATACAATGATTTAAAAATATTCTTAGAAAATTAAAAGTGGAGGTTTTATAGATGACAGTATTTATTTTGAAATATTTATTTTTATTTGGGACAGGTTCTATTTTTGGCTGGATTCTTGAGCTTTTTTATAGAAGATATTTCGGGAAAGCAAAAGAGTGGATTAATCCAGGATTTTTATCTGGGCCCTATTTACCTATATATGGGACAGGCGTTAGTGTATTATATATTGTGAGCGATTTAAGTATAAATTTTACTTTTAAAATAATATTATTTGCAATTTTTACTACTTTAATTGAATATATAACAGGTTTATTTTTTCTTAAATATTATAATGTTAGATTATGGGATTATAGTAATTTGAAATTTAATATTAAAGGATTAGTTTCACCACTATATTCGTTTTTATGGACTATTTTATCATTATTTTTTTATTATGTGTTATATCCATATTTTTATAATCAGATAGAATTTTTATATCAAAATCTTCAACTTTCGTTATTTATAGGAATTTTATATGGAATAATAATAGTGGATGCAAATAATTCGTTTAATGTATTAAACCGCATTAAGGAATTAACTGAAACAATAGGAGAAAGTTCTGTTGTTATTTATTTAGAGGATTTTAAAAGAGAACTTAAATTTAAATATATTAATATTAAATCAAAAGCAAGAAAACCACAATTTTTATTACCTTTTAAAGGAGTTAGTAATTTAAAAGAGTATATTAAAGATTATTTGGAAAAACTAAAAAATGAAACTTTAGATGAGTTGAAAAATGATAAATTTTAGATGGGATTAATATGCTTAATAAAAGAAAAAAAGTTTTAATTGGAATAAGTGGTGGCGTTGATTCTGCTTTAACTGCAATGATTTTAAAGAAAATGGGTTATGAAGTAATAGGAATAACTTTTAATTTAATAGATCAGTTTAATGAAGAATCATTAGAAGATGCAAAACGAATTGCTAAAAAATTAGAAATAAATCATTTTATTTATGATTATAAAGAAATTTTTCATGAAAAAGTAATAATGCCTTTTATTAATGATTATATAAAAGGTTTTACACCAAATCCATGTCTAAAATGTAATCAAAATATAAAATTTGGGTTATTTTATGATTTATTAAAAACTTATAATGCGGATTATATTGCTACAGGACATTATATTAAAAAGGTTTATGATAAAAAAAATAAGGTATATAGTCTTATGAAACCTAAGAATTTAATTAAAGATCAGACTTATCTTATGTATTTTCTTAATCAGTGGCAACTTGAACATACACTTTTTCCACTTGGAGATATTGAAAATAAAAGTGAAGTAAAAGAGATTGTAAGAGAATTTGATTTTAAAATATCCGATAAACGTGAAAGTGTTAATATTTGTTTTACTGATGAAAATGATTATAGATTATTTATTAAAGAAAATAGTAATAACGATGTATCTGGTAATTTTGTAGATATAAAGGGAAATATATTAGGATGTCATAATGGAATTTATAATTTTACAATAGGACAAAAAAGAAATCTTGGCATGAAATTTGATAAAAAATATACTGTTATTGAAATAATTGGTGATAGGAATGAAATTGTACTCGGGGATGATGAATTAGCTTATCATAAGATATTGATTGCAAAAGATACAAATATTATAAATCCAGATCTAAATATTGAAAATATAGAACTTACTGCTAAAATATGTCAATGGGGTTATTTCCTGAAATG
This sequence comes from Peptostreptococcaceae bacterium, assembly GCA_027064135.1. Lineage (GTDB taxonomy): Bacteria > Bacillota > Clostridia > Peptostreptococcales > Acidaminobacteraceae > HSG29. The sequence continues at coordinate 4,735 of JAMOQG010000066.1, forward strand.
TAAAGTAGAAAAAATTAGTAAGAATAGATTAAAAGTGATTTTTAATGACAAAGTAAGAGCTATTACATGTGGTCAATCTATTGTTTTTTATAAAGATAAATGTGTAATTGGTGGAGGAATTATTGAAGATATAGTTGATACAATCTAATTTCGAAAAAAAAATTGACAATTAGAATATTTAATGATAAACTAACTAAGTATTGAAAATTTAATAATAATTGTCAAGAAGGAATTCGTTTCTCACCATACAACCAAGGTTAGTATGTGTTACACAGTTTTTTTATTTTACTTATATAATAAGTATGTGTATTTGAGTTTAACGGGTTTGAGACCCGTTTTTTTATTATTTAAATGATAATTGCAACTAAATAAGTTGTAAAATAAATTATAGGAGGTGCAAATATTAAAAGTAAAAAACCTGAAATAAACGAAAGCATTAAAGATCGTGAAGTAAGGGTTATTGGTGACGATGGCGAACAGTTTGGAGTGCTTTTAACTAGCGATGCAATTGAATTAGCATCACAAAAGGGATTTGACTTAATAAAGGTTGCTCCTGGTGCGAAACCACCAGTTTGTAAAATGATGGACTATGGTAAATATAAATATGAACTTGCTAAAAAAGCAAAGCGTGTTAGACAAAATAGTTCAGCTATTGAAACAAAAGAGTTAAGACTTAGTGTTAAAATTGAAGATCATGATTTACAAACTAAGGCAAATAAAGCAAAAGATTTTATTAAAGCTGGTAATAACGTGAAAATAACACTAAAATTCAGAGGAAGAGAAATGGGGCATAAAGAACTAGGTTACGGAGTAATTGATAGATTTATCAATTTCGTAGGATTAGACGAATGTAATGTTTCTAAAAAAGCAAAAATTGAAGGTCGTAATATGATTGCATATATTGAACCAAAACGTACGATATAAGGAGGAACAAAAATGCCTAAGATGAAAACACATAGTGGATCGGCAAAAAGATTTAAGAAATCTGCATCCGGAAAAATAAAAACTAAAAGAGCTTTTAGAAGTCATATATTAACTAAAATGTCTCCAAAAAGAAAAAGAAATTTAAGAAAAGCTGGAAGTATTGCTGCTTGTGACGTTAAAAAAGTCAAAGCAATGTTACCATATAGTTAAAATAGGAGGCATATAAAATGGCTAGAGTAAAAGGTGGAATGAACGCTAGAAAGAAACATAAGAAAATATTAAAGTTAGCAAAAGGTTTTTTCGGACAAAAAAGTTTAGTATTTAGAGCTGCAAATACTGCAGTAATTAAATCATTAAGCTCAGCATATAGCGGAAGAAAACAAAGAAAAAGAGATTTTAGAAAGTTATGGATTACAAGAATTAATGCAGGAACTAGATTAAGCGGATTAAGTTATTCAAAATTTATTCACGGTTTAAAAGTTGCTGAGATTGAAATCAACAGAAAAGTTCTTTCTGAGATGGCAATTCATAATCCAGAAGATTTTGCGAAATTAGTATCTATTGCAAAAGAAAATTTATAAAAAACAGATTGACCACTGAATAATCAGTGGTTAATTTTTTTGAAAAGTAAAATTATTGAAAGTTTTCGTTAAAATATATATAATGTAATGAGATAAATATTATGATATGATAAAAAGAAATATTAGGTGATAATGATGTATAAAATAAAATCAATAAAAGCAAATAATAAAATTAATCCATCTTCTGTTTTAGCATATGGTTTTATTATTGTAATATTTTTGGGTACAATTTTACTTACACTTCCAATTGCATCTAAGAATGGTGAAAGTGTTGGACTAATAAATGCTTTGTTTACTTCAACTTCGGCAGTATGTGTAACCGGGTTAATAGTTGTTAATACAGCGGCATATTGGAGTATATTTGGGAAAATTGTTATAATGCTGTTAATTCAAATAGGTGGACTTGGATTTATGTCCATGGCAACTTTGGTAGCTGTTTTAATGGGTAAAAAAATTGGACTTAGAAATAGAATAATGATTCAAGAGTCTCTTGGACAATTTACAATTTCAGGTGTTGTTAGATTAACAATAAGAATTATGCAAGCAACTTTTGTAATTGAATTTATTGGTGCAGTTTTACTCGCAACAAAGTTTATTCCAGAATTTGGATTGAAAAAAGGCATGTTTTTTGGTATGTTTCATTCAGTATCTGCATTTTGTAATGCTGGGTTTGATATTATAGGAAACAGTCTTGAAAATTATGTAGGTGATCCTGTAATAAATTTCACCATAATGTTTTTAATAATTTTAGGTGGCATTGGGTTTACGGTGATAATTGATATTGTTAAAGTAAAAAAAATAAAGAAATTAACTGTGCATTCTAAACTGATTTTAACGGTTACTTTTGTTTTATTGATTTCTGGTTTTATATTTTTCTTTGTTTTAGAATATAGCAACCCTGAAACATTAGGAAATTTATCACTTAAAGATAAATTTTTAGCTTCGGCATTTCAATCGGTTTCACCAAGAACGGCTGGATTTAATTCAATTCCAACTGGAGGATTAAGAAATTCTTCTAAGTTTTTAACGATTATTTTTATGTTTATTGGAGGATCACCTGGTTCAACTGCAGGTGGGATAAAAACTGCGACATTTGGATTGATTCTTTTAGCAGTTTATGCAGAAATAACTGGAAAAAATGAAATTGTATTTGCGAAACGCAGAATATCTAATGAAACAATTTCAAGAGCTTTATCAATATTTACTATGGCTTCAACACTTGTTATAATAGTGACAATGATTTTATCAATTACAGAGGTAAAATTTGAATTTATTGATATATTTTTTGAATCTGTTTCAGCATTTGGAACTGTGGGTTTATCAACCGGAATAACAGGTGGATTATCATCTTTTGGAAAAGTAGTCATTACGATTACCATGTTTTTAGGTAGAGTTGGACCATTAACGGTTGCAACTGCAATAGCGACAAGACATTCAGGTAAAAATGCATTAATTAGATATCCTGAAGGAAAGATTTATGTAGGATAGACAAGGAGCGTGAAATGTGGATAAACAATTTGTTGTAATTGGGTGTGGAAGATTTGGAGAAGCTCTTTCTACAAAACTTGTGGAACTTGGCAAAGAAGTTATGGTTGTGGATATTAGCGAAGAAATTGTTCAAAACATTTCTCAAACTGTCACATATGCTGTTCAAGCTGACGCAACTGATGAAAATTCAATCAAATCTTTAGGGATAAGTAATTTTGATGTTGCAGTAATATCAATTGGAGCAAATATTCAAGCATCGTTATTAGTAACATTAATGATTAAAGAATTAGGAGTAAAAAAAGTAATTGCAAAGGCACAAAATGAACTTCATGCAAAAATTTTATATAAAATTGGCGCAGATAGAGTTGTATTTCCTGAAAGAGAAATGGGTATTAGAGTAGCCAAAAATTTAGTTTCTAAAAATGTATTAGATTTTATTGAATTTGCGCCTGATTATAGTGTTATGGAAGTGCTTGTTTTAGATGAGTGGATTGGACAATCTTTGATTGAAATTGATATGAGATCAAGGTATGGAATTAACGTTATGGCAATAAAACATGGTGATGATATTAATATCTCTTTAATTGGAACTTATGAAATAAAAAAAGATGATATTTTAATAGTAATTGGTAATAATAGTGATCTTCAGAAAATTGAAAGGGCAGAGATATGATAATTGAATCGTTTGACAATAGTAAACTTAAGTTAGTAAGAAAATTAAGCACAAAAAAAATAAGGTATAAAGAGGAAAAATATATTGTTGAAGGTATAAAAATTCTAAATCATGCAATTGATTTAGGTGCTGAAATTGAATTTGTTTTATTTTCTACACGTGTATTTGAAGTGAGTGGTGGAAGAGGCATAGTAAAAAGAATATATAAAGAAAATCTTGAATATGCTCAGGTTGATGATGTTATTTTTGATAAATTGGCTGATACAGTTACAAATCAAGGGATTATAGCAGTAATTAAAATAAGATCTTTATCAGATGAAATTGATTTTGAAAATTTGAAAAATAAATGTGTTTTTGTTGACAGTGTACAAGACCCAGGAAATTTAGGAACTATTATTAGAACTGCTGATGCTTCTGGATTTAGTGATATATTTCTTTCTAAAGGAACTGTGGATCCTTATAATCAAAAAGTTATAAGATCAACCATGGGTTCTATTTTAAATACAAATATTTATTTAATTAATGATAATTCTAGTTTTATAAAAGAATTAAAACAAAATGGTTATCAAATTATTGCAACTGAAGCTGATACAAATATTAGCTATAATAATGTTAAATATAACGATAAGGTTGTTTTAATAGTTGGAAATGAAGGAAATGGAATTGAAGATGATATTATAAAAGAAGCTGATATTTCAGTTAAAATTCCAATTGAAGGTACTGCAGAAAGTTTAAATGCAGGTGTTGCAACTGGAATTATGATGTATAAGATAAAAGAAATTATTGAGTCAAAATAGATTGTGTGCTATAATAGCTATTATAGTTTAAGCTGAGAAAAAGAAAGTAGCAATAATGCGAGTTTACAGAGAAGAGGATGTGCTGAGAACCTCTAACAGAGATTATTGTGAAGTTCGCTTTGGAGCTGCAATACTAAAATATTGCCGTTTAACATACGATACATGTATATGAGTGGTCATATGACTATTTGGGTGGTAACGCGGAGTAACCTTCGTCCCTTTTGGGATGGGGGTTTTTTTATTTTTGGAAAGGAGCAACAATTTGGAAAAGAGTAACAATTTGGAAAAAATATTAGATAAAATGTTTGAAATGGCAACGAAACAAATTGAAAAATGTTCTTCTTTAGAAGAATTAACTGAAATAAAAGTCAAATTTTTAGGAAGAAAAGGTGAAGTTACAGAAGTATTAAAGAAAATGGGTTCACTTCCAGTTGAATTAAAACCTATTATTGGAAAAAAAGCAAATATAGTTAGAAATAATATTGAAAAAAATATAAAAGAAATAGAAAAAATGCTTGAAGAAAAAATGCTTTTACAGAAACTTGAGAACGAAGATATTGATGTTACAATTCCAGGAATAAAAAAAGAAATTGGACATCAACATCCCATTAGCAAAATGATTGATGAATTAAATCAGATTTTTATAGGTATGGGATTTATGATAGCTGAAGGACCTGAAATCGAAACTGTTTATAACAATTTTGATGCTTTGAATTCTCCAGAAAATCATCCTTCAAGAAGTAAATCGGATACATTTTACATTAATGATGAACTTTTATTAAGAACTCAAACATCACCGGTTCAAATTAGAACAATGAAATCACAAAAGCCACCAATTAAAATTATTTCACCTGGAAGATGTTTTAGATTTGATGAACTTGATGCAACACATTCGCCAATGTTCCATCAAATTGAAGGACTTGTAATAGATGAAAATATTACAATGGCAGATTTAAAAGGAACTTTAGATTTAGTTGCTAAAAGAGTTTTTGGTGAAAATACAAAGACTAAATTTAGACCTCATGATTTTCCATTTACTGAACCAAGTGCAGAGGTTGATGTTACTTGTTTTAAATGTGGCGGAAAAGGATGTAAATTCTGTAGCGGAAATGGTTGGATTGAAATTTTAGGTTGTGGAATGGTACATCCAAAAGTATTAGAGGAATGTGGAATAGATTCAGAAAAATATAGTGGTTTTGCATTTGGAATGGGAATTGATAGAATTGCAATGCTTAAATATGAAATTGATGATATCAGAGTTTTATTTGAAAATGATGTTAGATTTTTAAAACAGTTTTAGTAGGAGGGATAAATGTTAGTTCCAATTAGTTGGTTAGATAGATATGTTGATGTTAAAAATGAAAATATAGATGAAGTTGAAAATAAACTTATTATGACAGGATCAAACACTGAAGGTGTTGATAATATGTCTGATAAATTTAGTAAAATAATTGTAGGTAAGATTATTAAAATTGAAAATCACCCAAATGCTGATTCTTTATTTGTTATGAAAGTAGATATAAAGGATGAAGTTCTTCAAATAATTACAAGTGCTACAAATTGCTCAGTTGGAGATATAGTTCCAGTTGCAGTAAATGGTGCTTATATTGCTGATGGAACCAAAATTAAGCGAGGTAAACTTCGTGGTGAATTATCTGATGGTATGCTTTGTTCAGTTGAAGAAATGGGATTCAATAAAAGCGTAATACCACAAAAATATATTGATGGAATATTTATTTTAAGAGGAGATTATAAAATTGGTGAAAATGTAAAAGTTGAATTGCCAATGGATGATCCTATTATTGAATTTGAAATAACTCCGAATAGACCTGATTGCTTAAGTATGTTAGGAATGGCAAGAGAAACATCTGCAACTTTAGATAAAGATCTTATAATGCCTGATTTAACAATAAAAAATGAAACAGGCAATATTGATGATTATATTAGTATTGAAGTTAAAGATAATGAATTATGTAAAAGATATGCGGCTAAAGTAATTAAAAATGTTGAAATAAAAGAGTCACCTTCATGGTTACAACTTTTATTAATGAAAGCTGGAGTTAGACCAATAAATAATGTTGTTGATATTACAAACTTTGTAATGCTTGAATATGGTCAACCAATTCATGCATTTGATCTTGATACTTTAGCAGGAAATAAAATTATTGTAAGAACTGCAAATGATGGAGAAAAAATTACAACTTTAGATGATGTTGAAAGAAAACTTGATTCAACTAATTTAGTTATTTGTGACGCTGAAAAACCTGTTGCATTAGCTGGAATAATGGGTGGAGAAAATACTGAAGTAAAGGATACAACTAAAAGTTTATTAATTGAAGTTGCGAATTTTGATTCTAGAAATATTGGAATTTCTTCTAAAAATTTAGCTCTTAGAACTGAAGCATCTGCTAGATATGAAAAAGGAATTTCTCCTTCTATAGCAGAAGATGCAGCTAATAGAGTTTGTAATTTAATTGAACTTCTAGAAGCGGGCGAAATAGTAAAAGGTATAATTGATATATATCCTGAAGAAGTAAGAGAAAATGAAATTAATGTAAGAGTGAGCCATGTTAATAAATTAATTGGCTTTAATCTTAAAGCTGACGAAATGGCAACAATACTAGGCAAATTAAATGTAAAAACTACTGTTAATGGTGACAATATTACAGCTGTACCACCATTATATAGACTTGATTTAAATACTGAAATTGATTTTGTTGAAGAGATTGGAAGAATTTATGGTTATGGAAATCTTGAAAGCACATTACCACAAGGGAATTCGTGGGGTGAAAAAACATATACTCAAAAACTTGAATCTTTAGCAAAAGAAATTTTATTTGAAAATGGAGTAAGTGAAATTACTACATATTCATTTATTAGCCCTTCAACTCTTAATGATTTAAGAATTTCAGAAGAAAGTCATTTAAGAAGATATGTTGAGATTGAAAATCCTCTTGGCGAGGAATTCAGTATGATGAGAACAACATTAGTCGCAAATATGTTAAAAGTTATTAAAAATAATTATAATAGAAATATTGAAAAATTAAGTTTATTTGAAATTGGAAATGTATTTATTCCAAAAGAAATTCCAGTAGTTGAACTTCCTTATGAGAAAAAACGTATTGTAGTAGGAAGTTATGGAGATAATGAAACTTTCTATACAAGTAAAGGTATTCTTGAAAATTTTCTAATTGGCATGGGAATAAAAAACTATACACTTTTAAAAGAAAAAAATGATAATTTGTTCCATCCTGGAAAATGTGCTACAATTTGGGCTGATAAAAAATTAATTGGTACAATTGGCGAAGTACATCCTAAAACTTTAGCAAATTATGATATTGAAAGAGAAGTATTTGTTATTGATTTAGATTTTGATATAGTAATTGAAATGGCAAATATTAATATTAAATATGAAAAAATAGCAAAATATCCTACTATTCAAAGAGATATTGCGTTATTGGTGAAAAAAGAAATAACTCATCAAGAAATTTTAGACGTAATTAATAAAAATGGTGGAAATAATTTAGAAAGTGTTAGCTTATTTGATATTTATGAAGGAAAGCAAATTGAAGAAGGATATAAATCAATGGCTTATAACTTAACATTTAGATCAAAAGAGAGAACATTGAAAGAAAAAGAAGTAACTAAGAAATATAATGCAGTTATTTCTAAACTTGAAGAAGAATTAGAAATAAAATTAAGATAATGTGAAAAAGCTTCCTATCAATTTATTTGATTTGGAAGCTTTTATATTGTGTGCCAGGCATGGCACTAATCTAGCTGGTGTAAGTCCAGTCACAGGTATTTACCACCAAGTGTAGTGAACCACAAGTTGGTATCAGTAATGGTATAGATGAAGGCAGTGGTGTAGCGAAATTCTTGAGCCTACGAACAGAAACCTGATAAGGCGATTAGGAGGGTGAGGTTGCAATTCAAACTTAAGCCCAAAAGGTAAACGTAAAACCGAAAT
>JAMOQG010000067.1 GCA_027064135.1 Peptostreptococcaceae bacterium
ATTAAAAATATGTCATTTTGCAACGAAATGGATGAAAATCTTGCCGTTAGGCTTCATATAATGGTCGAATAGAAGCATAAATTTCCGCGAGGAAATTTATTGACTTCCTATGTTTTGTTGTACTAACTTTACATATATTAAGAGTTTGCTTCTATATAATTTTCAAGTTTGAGATATTCCATCATTTCTATATTAATTACAGTTCTGAATTTTTTTTGAATTTCTCGTAGTATTCTGTCAAACATTATAATATCAGCAATCACAGTTTTGCATAATGCAATGAAAAAGATTTTATTTTTTTCTATATGTTCAGTAATATCACAGTTATCGGCAATTAATTGGAACAAAAGCAATGATTCTGATATTTTTGATTGTAGCTCATTTTTTATTACTGTTGGTTCTTTAATAATTACTTTGTTGCGATTTAAAGCTATTTTTTCATTATCACTTATATTAGAATTTCTAATAACAGTGCTAAGGGTTCTTAAATTATTCAACTGTTCATATAAGTCTGAAAATTCTATAAAATAAATTTTATTTTCAGTGAATTTAATATAATCACATGATTTTAATTCATTTTGACATAACTTGTATTTCAAGGAATTTACACCTTCTGCATCAACTTTAATTGCTTCTATTGAAAGAGAAGGATTTCCAAGCATACTACATTCAGTATTTATTTCTTCAATAAATAAATCTAAATTCATAATTAACTACTTTGAGTATATAAGTCGTAATATGGTTTACTTAAATCATCTAAGACTTCATTAATTTTATCAATTTCATTTATTTTTGAAAAATCTTCATTAAAAGGAACTTTGTTTACCGCAATAATATCATTGGCAACTTCAAAGTCATTTTTTAGTATTACTTGAAATGCTTTCAATAAGTCTAAACTATGGGTAGCAATAATAATATTAGCACCACTTTTGGCTATCTTATACAATATGTTAGCCAATTCAACTTGCCATTTAGGATGAAGATGAACTTCAGGCTCATCCATAATTAAAAATGAACCTTTATTGATTACATTATTTCTAAGCAATAGGTCAATCAAACCTATATTACTTATGCCCATAGCTGTTAAGGAAAGAGGAATTATATTTCCATAATTATCGCTGTATAAAATATCTCCACTTTTTGTAATGTTAAGTCTTCCAGATATGATTTCTTGTATTTCTTGACTTATTTCATTAAAATCAGGTATATCAATATATTCTTTATCAACAAATGTATATAATTGTTCTAAATATTCTGGATAACCTTTTAAATATTTATCATCATCTATATTTAAAAAATTTAAAAAACCTGTTTTACTTTTTTCTAAAGCTTTTCTAATCTTTATATAAACAGGAGAATCAAAAAAAACAATATTTTCAACATTTTGAACTTTTTGTATTCCTTTTGTATCAAAGTTGAAATTAATATTTGATTTATTGTCAATTTCTATATTTCCAATTTCCTCTAAGTTGATACTTAGTTTTTCTTTTTGATTTCTTTTAATTAAACTTTGAATATTTGTTATTTGATAGTTTTTCTTAAAACCCGAATCAAGACTTGAATTTATATTGTCAATTAGTACATCTCGACGATTGTTAACTATATGGTTAAAATTAAATAATGCTAATAATACATCGTCAATTTCTTCGGCATATTTATTGAATTTCTTAATTTCTAGTCTATCTTTAAAATACTCTTCAGTTTTCTGATTAAATATAGTAAAGATACTAATATTATCATCTATAATTTTTTCTTGTTCTTCAAAAGGAGCTTTAGCTAGCTTTGTAATTATAATTTTAACTTTATCGGTACTGCTTAAATAAAATTCATTAAAAGTGATGTCAATTTTTGCTGGTTTAGAAAGTTCATCAAAAAATTCTAAATAGGACTGATTTAATAATTGAAACTTATTAATTAGTTGGTCAGAAAAATGGTCTTTATAGATAGAGTTTAAAATTGTATATAAACTTTTTGTAACAAATGTTTTACCACTACTATTTTCACCTGCAATAATTGTTAATGGTTTTATAGTTACGGTTGCATCACTAATATTACCTATATTTTTAAGCGTATACTTTAGTTTTAAACTCATTTATCAATTACCTTATTTATTTTTAGTGATAATACACTAATTTAACTAAATTTCTTATTATCTGTACAACGATTTAGTTAATCAACATTTTAGCACCAACAAGATTAACATCTAATAAAAAGCTTGAATGCTAAAATGTTGTTTCTGCGCTTTGTTATATGAACGGTGTAGACTATGGAGTTTGTGGGTGGATTTGTCTTTTATGGTCTTTTTTTTGAACTCTATTTGTATTGATTTTTACTAAAAGTTTATCTATCTTTTGGTACTTATATTCTTTTTTAAACGCCAATAATACTCTGCTTTTATCTTTTAAGCATAGATGTAGTGTTTTGTGTTTTAAGATGATATTTATGCTGATGATTTCTCTGTCTTTATCCTCTGTTTTAGCCACTTTTATA
>JAMOQG010000068.1 GCA_027064135.1 Peptostreptococcaceae bacterium
AATTTCGCTACACCACTGCCTTCATCTATACCATTACTGATACCAACTTGTGGTTCACTACACTTGGTGGTAAATACCTGTGACTGGACTTACACCAGCTAGATTAGTGCCATGCCTGGCACACAACTTAAAATAGTATCTCATATTAAGATACTATTCTTTTTATATTTTATTTAATGTTTCCCAATTAACCGATGTATCAAATTTTTTATCATCATTTTCAACCATTTTTATTAATGCAATATAATCATCTATCATTTTTTCTTTTCCATTATCAATTTCAATTAAAAAACACATTCCAACCACAACGGAATCAAGTTCTTTTACAATATTTTGCATACCAAGTGATGTTCCGCCAAGTCTTAAAAAATCATCAATTACTAAAATGTTAGAATTTTTCCTTATTGAATTTTTTGAAACATACATAGTTTTAACTCTACCTGTAGAACCAGAAGTATAACTAATACCAATTGTAGAACCTTCAGTTAACTTATTTTCATCTCTTACCACAACTAAAGGAACATTTAGAACTTCAGCAGTCATTGTAGCTAAAGGAATTCCCTTTGTCTCAACTGTCAATACATAATCAATATTTTTATCATAATAATACGCTGAAAATATCTTGGCAATTTTTTTTAAATAATTAGGATTATAAAGAATATCCAAAGCATATACCATTCCACCAGGAATCAATCTACTTTTTTCATTTAATTTTGTAGAAATATCTTCTAACAATTCCTTCATTTCATTTTTTTCAAGAAAAGGAATATATTTCACTCCACCGGAAGCTCCAACAATAGTAATAATCTTTCCCATTTGCATTTCATTAATTAAATTCTTAATTATATCAATATCCTCTGATATTGTTGATTTTGCAGAATCAAATTTATCTGTGAAATACTGTAATCTAAAAATCTTATTTGGATTATCCACCAATATCTTTGTAATTATAGCAATTCTTTCTTTTCTTTTAAATCCCATTATTTCTCCAATCCGCACTTATTTTCATTATATGCTAATAATATTCGTTTTTTTGCAAATAATCAAGAATTCTCTTATATTTTTTTGCTTAAATAATTTAAAAATTCATTTTCAGGTACCAATTTCCCTCCTGTAGACCAAACTAAGTGGATTCCATTAACATTATTTTTATCAATTCCAATCAAACCTGCAGTTGCAGAAGGTTCTATTTTTATTTTCTCTTCTATATATAATAATTTTAAATATTTAAATAACTTTTTATCATCGACTGTATAAATCCCATCTAAAATATTTTTCATCATTCTACTAGCAAGTGCAGAAGCTCTACCCACAGCAAGCCCATCTGCTAAAGTAATATTGTCAATGCCTAAATCAGAAACCTGAATTTTATTTCCTAATCCAGTTACCATACTTAAAAGCATACACGGAGAATGAGTTGGTTCAACAAAAAATATTTCTACATTGTCTTCATAAATTAATTTTAATCCATATGCAATTCCACTTGGCCCTCCACCAACTCCACATGGGATGTATACAAAAAGCTTATTTTCTTTTGAAATTTCAATATTATTTTCTTTAAGTTGCTTTTCAAGTCTTAGCCCTGCTACAGCATAACCTAAAAATAAATTTTTAGAATTCTCATCATCAACAAAATAGTTGTTTGGATCTTGCGATGCTTTTTTTCTACCTTCCTTAACTGCATTTGAATAATCGCTTTCATATTCAAATACTTTTGCACCATTTTTTCTTAGCAAATCCTTTTTCCATTTTTTTGCATCCATAGACATATGCACTTCAACATTAAACCCAAGTTTTGTTCCCATTATTCCAATACTTAAACCTAAATTTCCAGTAGAACCCACAGATATGGTATATTTTGAAAAGAAATTTCTTATTTCTTCATCCATAATTTTTTTATAATCATCCTTATAAGAAATTAAATCATTTTTTATTAGTAAATCTTCAGCATGTTTTAAAACCTCATAAATTCCTCCTCTAGCTTTAACCGATCCCGCTATAGAAAGCAAATCATCACGTTTAATATAAAGATCGCCAAGAAAATTTTTATTTAATTCTCTTTTAATATTATCAGCTTTAAAAATTGGTGACTCAATAATTCCATTAAATTCTTCTTCACTGAAAGCAGCTTTCAAATAACTGGCAAATCTTTTCAATCTTTTTTCAGCTTCTACTATTTCATTAATTCCAATTTCAAGATGTAGATTGTCAAATTTCATTTTTTTATCATTTATCCATTTTACTTCTTTTAAATCCATCACATTTTTTAAAATAGGAAATTCATTTACATATTCTTTTTTATTCATTTGCTCCTCCCAATAAACACTTCAAATAGTTAATTTTATTATATAGTTATAATATAATAACTGCAAAATAATTTAGTTAATAAAACTTAAAACAATATATTTACCTTTTCTAGACAAAAATAAATAAAGTATGGTATAATTCTCATGTTATACAAAAGAGATATTCTTTTGATTAAGGAGAGATTTATGATAAACTTTAGCAACATAAAACACGTTCATTTTATCGGAATTGGCGGAATAGGAAATAGCGCAATAGCAGAAATATTAATGAACTTAGGCATAGAAATAACAGGCTCGGATATAAAAGAAAGTAGCATAACTGAAAATTTAAAAAATAAAGGTGCTAAAATATTTATAGGCCATAATAAAAATAATATTTCTAATCCAGATTTAGTTGTTTATTCTTCAGCAATTAGCGAAGATAACGAAGAAAGACTGGAAACAAAAAAATTAGGAATTATGGAAGTGAATAGAGCAGAAATACTCGGAGCACTTATGTCAACATATGACACTTCAATTGCAATCAGCGGAACACATGGGAAAACTACAACCACTTCTATGATTACAAGCATTTTTAACAATCTTAATTTAGATCCTACTTCATTAATAGGAGGAAATTTAGAATCTATCCATGGAAATGTCTTAATAGGAAATAGCAATATTTTCATTACAGAAGCATGTGAATATAAAGAAAATTTTCTTAATTTAAAACCTACATATGGAATAATTCTAAATATCGAAGAAGATCATCTTGATTATTATGATAATCTAGAACACATTATTAATGCTTTTATAAAATTTTCAAAAAACATTAAACCAGATGGTGCTCTAATTGTAAATAATGATGATTATAATACAAAAAGAATTCATCAATATATAGAAACCAAAATTATAACAGTAGGTATAATTCAAGATAGTGATTACCAAGCAAAAAATATAACATTTAATAATTTAGGTTACCCTACTTTTGAAATTTACAATAATTCAGAATTACTTGCTAAATGTACATTAAATGTTCCTGGTATGCATAATATTTATAATGCACTTGCTGCAATTGCACTATCAAACTTTTTTGAAGAAGATTTGAATAGTATTACTAATGAACTCTCTTCATTTAAAGGAGTCCACAGACGTTTTGAAAATATGGGAAAATATAATAATGCTATAATAATCGATGATTACGCGCATCACCCAACTGAAATCAAAGCCACTTTATCAACTGCGAAAAAAATGGATAAAAAAAGAATAGTTGGTGTATTTCAACCACATACCTTTTCAAGAACAAAAGAGTTGTTATCAGAATTTGCAACTTCTTTTTCTGATGCTGACGAAATAATAATTACAGATATTTATGCTGCACGAGAAGATAATATTTATAATATTTCATCAAATGATTTAGTAAATGAAATTAATAAAGAAAAGAAAAATGTTAAATATATTTCAACGTTAGATGAATGTGAAAAATACTTAAAAGATACTATTTCAGATGGAGATTTAGTTATTATGCTTGGTGCCGGAAGCATAAGAACACTAAGTGAAAATTTAATTAAGTAATTAAAAAGCATTAAGTCAATTAAGATTTAATGCTTTTTTAATAAAGAAATTTTGTATTCGTTTTTTTAATTATAAAATAACATATGTAGTTAATAAAAATTAAAGGAAAAATCATTTCCATATTGTAACCTGATAATTCATAACCTAATACAGCACCAGAAATAGGACCACCCGAAAAACCTGTGAACACTGCTGATATACCTAAAATTATGGACATATCTAAACTTGCATATCCTGTTGTTAAAAAAAATATTTTTCCAAGAACAGCCCCAACCATTATTCCAGGTAAAAAAACACCACCATATCCTCCAAAATTATATGATATACCTGTAATAATAATTTTAACAAATAAAAATAAAATCAAAAATTGCACTGTATTATCTGTGGTTAATAATTCCTTAAAACTTTGGAAATGAAGAGTATATATTTCATTCATATGCGAACCAACTAAAAATACAATTATTCCATTTATTACAGAAGTAATAAATGGCCATCTATTTAAAATTTCTTTAGAAAATCCTATTATAGATCTATTATACATTATTGTAACACCAGCTGCTGTTATACCAAATAAAATAATATATAAAATATTAAAATTGACAGCTTCAGCTCCATTAATAAAAGATGTCACAAATATTCTATCATTACCAAATAAACTAATTACTAAATGAGTGGTTCCTACAGTGATTAATGTTAAAAAAATCCTTCTTAAATTCATTTTCTTTATAATAACTTCACCAACAAGTACAACACCTAACAATTTAAGTCCAAAAACACCTGAAATCATTCCAGCAACACCACAACCAATATATGTTTTAATATCATCTTTAGGCAATTTTAATCCAAAACCTAAAAACGAACCTATAGCTCCACCTACATAAATAATTGTACCTTGCTTACCTAGCGAAAACCCAAAACTTAATGAAATTATCGATGCTATAGTTTTAGCTATAACACTCCTATAACTTAGAAATTGATGATCTATATCTGAAATTTCCTCTTCAATTGCAATAATTTCAAAATCGCGATTTCCAGTAATAACATATTTATTAATTAAGCCAAGAATAATTCCTCCAACTATTGGGAAATAATAAATGTTAGAAAAGGAATTATTAACAAACATAATAATATTTATTAAATTTTCAATTAAAAAATTAAAAAGAAATGATACAGCGGCTGTGAGAACACCTATTAAAATCGCATAAAACATTTTACCACCACACCTTTTAATGTATTTGTCACTCGATGTAATTTTCAAATCCCAATCGCCAAAATCCTTCGGCTTTTTTCGCTAGGTCTGTATATATATATTTGTCTACAATTAATGAGCCACTAGTTTTAAACTTTGATATGTGAAATCTATCTATTGAAAAAAGAGTAGTATATACTACTCTTCTATTTCTTCCCTTAAATATATATCTTCAAACATTTTTTCTAATTCTTCTGGATTATGAATATAAAGTCCATGTCCGTCAGTTCCAACCCTTCCAGGTATTCTATAAGTTTTCAAATCTTTTGTTTTAAAATTTGAAGCTTTTGTTGCAAGATTTATTATATCTCCAGCTGACATATCAGTTCTTATATAGTTTAAACTAGTTTTTACAACTTTCGGCAATTTAAGCCCAATAGCTTTACTTACTACTTTTTTAACAAAATCTTGCTGCCTTTTTATCCTATCTAAATCACCGCGGCCTTCTTCACCATTATTTTTTCTCCATCTAAGATACTCAACAGATTGTTTTCCATTAAGAACTTGTTCACCTTTTTCAAAGTGAATATGAAGTTCAGGTTCAGCCCATTCATCATCATAATTCATATCGAAAGGAACATTTACTTTAATGCCTCCCATTACATCAATTATTGCAGCTACACCGTTATAATTCACTTTAACATAACTATCAATTGGTACGTTTAAAAATTCACCTAGGAAATATTTCATCCCTTTAGAGCCACCTAAATCTTTAAAGCCATAAACTGCATTAATTTTGTTTTGTCCTGGTGCATCAAATCCTTCAATTTTATGATAAGTATCTCTTGGTATTGATATCAAATCCGCAATATCTTTATCAGGATCATAACTTAATAGAAAGATAGTATCTGCTCTTCCGCCATCTGTTCCAAAAACTAAAATATTCACTCTATTTGATTCTTCAATTAGTTTTTCTAATTTTGTTTTTTCAGCAATCACTGGTTTTTCAGGAACTTTTTCGGTCTTATCTGGGTCATTATTCTCTTGCATATCCAACCCAATAACCTTTACATCTGTTAAATCTTCAGAATTATCAACATAATACTTATTAAAAGCATACATGCCGGATCCAAACATCAAAACAAATGACAAAACTGCTACTAAAAATATTTTCAAATATATATTCATATTACTCCTTCATCTTCATCTTCTCAAACTGTATTCTATCATAATATGAAATTTTTTCAAATTACAAATTTATTACATATTTCTAAAAATGGCTTCAATTAAAAATGATATAACTATCATAACAATACCAGCTAATGCTGGTGCCCATCCTTCATCTCCAAGAATTTTTCTTTCGTTTTTAGGTTTTTCTTTATTTTTTTCTTGCATTTTGCCACTAAAAAAATCCATTCTATCTTGTGGAACACCTATGAAATTTATCCCCGCATATGCAATAAACATAATTCCTGGAATTAATATAAAAATATAAACACCTTTATATATAGGCCATTTTAAAATAAATGAAAACAACCCACCTAAAATACCAGCTATAATAGTAATTTTTAACATAATAAATAACATTTTTTTAATCTCATTAAACATTCTATCTAAACTCCTTTTCGCAAATCATTAATAATACTATATTTCAACCTTATTAAATAATAATAGATATCCCAAAAGAATCGTTCCAACTACAACGAATGAATCTGCAACATTAAAAATAGCAAAATGAATTAATGTAAAATTAAAAAAATCAATTACATAATCAAGTCTTATTCTATCTATCAAATTTCCAATGCCACCAGCTAAAATAAATGCTAATGATATTTTAAAAAGTATCTGCCCTTTTTTTCTAGTAAGTCTAAATAGATAAAACACTAAAAATAACATAACAATAATTGTTATTGATTTTAAAAATATTTGATTTCCTCTAAAAATGCTAAAAGCAGCTCCTGTGTTACGCGCATACGTTAAATGAAAAACGCCATTAATAAGTTTATATGATTCTTTACCATACAATAACATTTCCGCATAATATTTACTTAATTGATCAATTACTATAATACCAATTACTAATATAAAATAAATCATTTTTCCTCCAACTATTGTAACGGCGAAACAAATCTTCCAACCGATTCAAGAAATTTTTCTTTTAGTCCTCTATTCAAATGTTCTTCCAAAATTATCTCTTTGGAATGTTTTAAATCCCTTAGAAAATTCTTTTCTAAAATTTTTACAACATTTTCGTCATATATAAAAGCATTTACTTCATAATTTATTTCCAAACTCCTATAATCTAAATTTGCAGTTCCAACACTTGCAGTAATTGAATCAACAAGTAAAATTTTTGAATGAATAAATCCTTTTTCATAAGTATATATCTTTACTCCAGCTTTTAATAAATCTTCTATATTATCGCGACTTGCCCAATACACAAAAAAATGATCAGGTTTATTTGGAATAATAATTCTAACATCAACACCACTTAAAGCAGCAATAATCAAACCCATTCTTAATGATTCTTCTGGAACAAGGTACGGTGTATTTATCCATAATCTTTTTTTTGCTTTTGAAACCATCATATAATAGGCTTTCATAATACATTGCCACTCTGAATCAGGGCCACTTGAAACAATTTGAACTAATGATTTACCTACAATTTCTCTTGTTTGAGGGTAATATTTATTATCACTAATACTTTCACCCGATACAATTTCCCAATCTCTTAAAAATACCGATTGCAAATTACGAACAGCATCACCAATTACTTTAAGATGAGTATCTCGCCAAAATCCTAATACAGAGTTTTTACCTAAATATTCATCACCAATATTTAAACCACCAACAAATCCGATTTTTCCATCAATAACAATTATTTTACGGTGATTTCTATAATTTAAATTTCTTGAAAGAACCGGAAACATAACAGGGGAAAAAGGTTTTACTTCAATACCTGCATTTAGTAAATCATTAATATATTTTTTCCCGATTTTCCAACAACCTACACTATCATAAATAACTCTTACTTCAATACCTTCTTTTGCTTTTTTTATTAATGCTTTTTTAAATTCATTTCCAATATTATCATTTTTTATAATGAAAAATTCAAAATGAACGCTCTCTTTTGCTTCCTTTATATCTTTAAGCATCCTAAAATATGTATTATTGCCATTTGCTAATACTTCAATATTATTATTTACACTAAAAGGTGAATTAGCATTATTTAAAAGTAATTTAACTAAATATTTATTTAAATACTCCGTTTTCTCATTTTTTATTGTCGGTAGATATTCAACAAATTCTTTCTGAATTTCCGCTCTTTTATTTTTTTTAAATCCATCGCTTAATATATTAATTTTTCTAAATTTTTTACCAATATTTCTGCCTAGTAAAATATAAAGTACAAATCCTACAGCTGGTAATAATGTTAATACTAATAACCATGCTACTGTTGTAGACGGGTCTTTACTTTCAAAAAAAATAATTACGCAAATAAAGAATAGATATAATACAAAAAAACCATCAACAAATTTTTTAAGCGTTAAAAATAAAACTGTTTCCCATACTTCCAAATGATATACAAATACTAGAAAATGTAAAAAAATAACAGCTGAAATAATAAGCGTTAAAAAAATACTTATACTTTTTATACTTTTTTCATTCTTTTTAATAAATTTAATGATTTTCATATAGATAGCTCCCATTAAATAAAACAAAAAATTACAACGAGCGGCTCGTGAACTTTAAACAAAAACATATGTATAGCCCTAGCGTAAAAAGCCGAATGATTTTTAAGACAAAGATTGCTCCAATTTAACAAAAAAAGTAAATTATTCTGTAAACACTCTCGGATTTTTACTCCATTTTAAAAGCAATAATTCTTCTTCTTTAGTAATATAATTTTTATCAATTGCAAATCCTAAAATCTCTTTATAGTCTATCAATGTTTCAAATAACATATCTGATTCCTTAAATCTTTCATACATTGATTCAAAATTATAATTAAATATGCCATAAACTTTTTTAACTATTAATCCTTCTTCTCTAAGTGCATCTACTGCTTCTAAAGAACTTTTACCAGTAGAAATTAAATCTTCAATTAATACAACAGTATTGCCTGATTCACAATAACCTTCAATTTGATTTTTTCTACCATGTTTTTTCTTTTCACCTCTAACATAAATCATTGGTTTATTTAATTTCTGTGCTATCCAAGCACCGTGAGGTATACCCGCAGTTGCTGTAGCAGCAATTACATCTACATCAGGATATTCTAATTCAATTTTCTTCGCAATTTCAGTAGCAATTAAATCCCTTATTTCAGGATAACTAATAGTAAGTCTATTATCACAATAAATTGGTGATTTAATTCCCGAAACCCAAGTAAATAAATCATCAATATTTCTTAGTTTAATAGCTTCAATTTCAAGTAAAGCATTTGCCAATTCTTTTTTCATAAATTTTAGACTCCTTTTTAAACTATTTTAAAGCATCCCATGTATAATTATTGCCAGGTGACCACAAAATATATTCGTCAACACCTAAATCTTTTAAAGCATCAATTTGAGCTTTAACTTCATTAACTCCGTAATAAATATGTCCTGGAACCCAACCGGCTGTAAAGTCTTGAATCCATGGCCTTAAAGTAGCTGCATTTTTTACATTTTTATTTCTATTAATAGCATCAATAGTTGATTCATATATTGTTTTATATGGATTTGCATCAGGTACAGCTAAACCAAAAATACCAGAACCATAATGACTTGGATACATCATTGGGCATGAATAATCAATAGTTGTAACTAACGCTTCCCAATGTTGTCCTATACCTTCATCACTTATTGAAGAAGCAGCCCATCCAAAAATATCAGCTGATAAATATGCTTCTTTCTTTGAAATTTCATTATAAGCTTTAACCAAAAAATTATGAATAGCTTCTGATTTGTTTTCATCAAGGTTATTTTTCATATCAAGTTTCTTTTTAAGTGATGAACTAAGAGCAGGAAATCTAACATAATCAAATTGAATTTCATTAAAACCATAGTCTATTGCTTCTTTTGCGACTTCAATATTATAATCCCATAAATCTCTATCATAAGCTGAAGCCCATGCAACGCCATTACCATTTTTATATACTGTATGCGTTCCATTATATGTAATTGATTTATCTGGATTTTGAATTGCATACTGAGGTGATTTAAAAGTAACAATTCTAGCAATAGCATAAATATTATTATCTTTAAGCTTTTTTAAAATTCCAGTAAGATCTTTAGTATAAATACGAGTATTTGCTTTCGGATTATATTTTTCAGCAGCTTCAGATTTAAATATTAATGCTCCTGAATCATTTTTAACATCTATCACAAACGCATTTATATCAGTTTGATTTGCCATTTTTATCAAATTATCTAATTTTCTTTCATCTGAAACAGTATTCATAGTTAAATAAATTCCTTTTACTTTTACTCTTGGATTATTTTTATAATCATTTGTTGGAATTTCCATTTCATAATCAATCCCTGAATATTGTCTTCTAATAAAATCAGTATAATTTTTATTTAATTTATCCATTTTAACATAACCCATTACTTCAGAATAATAATCATCTTTTGCAATACAAATACCTGACTCTTCATTAACATTTTCAATATAAACAGAATCTCTAGAATTCATTTCTTTTAATTTTTCTGTTAAATTTTCATCTTTATATATAGAAGTATTATCTCTTTTTATATAGTAAGTATTTTCAGAAATTTTAATTTCACGCTCTATTTCAGCTAAAATTCTATAATTTTCTCTTTTAATTTGATTTAAATTTTCTCTTTCTTTTTCCATATCAAATCTATATACTTCTTCTTTTTCAATAATCTGAACGATTTCATCTTTCTCTTCAATTTGATTTTTTTCATCATTTGATACTTGCTTATCACAACTTGACATTAAAAGCATAGCAATCAAAATAATTGCTATGCTTGAATACTTTTTAATCATCCATTCACCTCATGCTAATAATTAATATACCCCGGTACAAAAGATCCATTTGGAAAGTTAAATTTATCAATATCTACAGAATCATCCATTTCATTCCATTCTGTTTTAATCCCATTATTTCTTAAAGATTCTTCCAGATAGAATCTTAGAATTCCTGCTTCAATTTTAGAAATTTTATCATCATCAACGAATACAATAAATATCTTGCCTTCATGCATTAACACACGCCACATTTGTTTATTTATTATTGTAGGAGCAAAATGAATTTCTTGAAAAACTTTTCTCAATCCAGAATTCTCCAACTCATCAACTTTAATCTTTCTCCCAAATATCTCTTTGTAAACAAATTCTCTTACATTTAATTTATAAACAATATCTCTTTCAATTTTCATATCCATTGAGTCAGAATATCCCATATCAGTTAATTGCTTAACGCTATTTCTATATCTGTTTTTTAGTAATTTTGCAATATTATTTTCTTTTCTTGCATAACCAATTCCAATTAAAGTAATTAAATAACCATCTTCTTGAAATTGAAATTTACCATATAATTCTTGATCATGATCATCTATCTTCAACCATGACGCATCAATATCATTTTTTATTAAATTAAAAATAATATGCTCACCTAAATACCCAGTTTTTTCATACCCTTTTTTTGTATCTTTTGTCACAAACGCTAAGTACTGTGGAGCTTCAATTATCTTACCATACTTATGCTTAAACTCCAATAAATTTTTATACACTTCTTTACCATTTTTTAAATAATTAATAACAATATCTTCACCAAAAATGTCAATTGCCTCCTGAAGTATATTTTCAATTTTTATCTCGTCCTCTTTTAATATTTCCTTATTTCTAAAGCTTAATACATACCCTCTTTTTTTCACTAAATTTATATATGCCATAATGCACCTCCTATATTCTTATCGTTACCCAAATCTAAAATAAACAAACATAATACCTTTTCTTTTATTTTTAATGTAAACAAATAGCTGCGGTAGTTGACAAACAACTCAACTCAACACAGCAAACCCACATTAATATATAAAAAATGAGTTTAATCATCATGCATGAAAACATGGTGATTAAACTCACTTAATAAATCAATACTTACTTCACAATACTTTTGCTTTTACACAAATTATGTTACGGCCTCCGTTTACCATTATTTTCAATAAATTGTTTTAACTCTTTTACATTATCAGTAATAATATTATCAACATCATATTGCAATATATTCTCCATACTTTCTGCTGTATTTATAGTCCAAACATGAACTTCTCTATTATTATTATGCGCATCAACAATAAATTTTTTATTAATAAGCGTTTCTTCTACACTGTAGAAATCAATATTAAGCTTACTCAAATCACCTATAGCAATATACATCATATAGCCAGTTTTTATTTCAGATTCATATTTTTCAATTTCTTCAAGTACTTCATAATCAAGGGATGTAACCACACAAGTATCAATGATTCCATTTTCTTTTATTACCCTTACAACTTCATGTGCTATATTTTTATTATGCTTATCTGTTTTTATTTCAATATTTAAATTGATTTTATCTTTTGAATAATCGATTACTTCATCAAGAGTAGGAATTTTCTCACCAATATATTCATCACTAAACCATGATCCGGCATCCAATTCTTTTATTTCATTTAAATTTAACTCCCACGGACTTTTATCTACTCCAGTTGTTCTTTTAAAGCTTTTATCATGTAAAAGAATTAATTTTAAATCTTTGGTTTCTTGAATATCAATTTCCGCAAAATCTGCTCCGTTATTTATTGCTTCTTCAATAGCTGCTAAAGTATTTTCGGGCGAATTAATAGTGTCGCCTCTATGCGAAGTAATTTCTACATCATATTCTACATCATCTATTTTATCAATAAAA
>JAMOQG010000069.1 GCA_027064135.1 Peptostreptococcaceae bacterium
ACAACTGGAATTAAATATTTATTACCTAAAGTAAAATATGTTAAAAACCAGCAGTTGAGTATGTTTAAACGTTCAAATATAGAGAAGTATACACCATTAGCTAGTTGATTTTGGGGAAACTTAAATTAATATGCAAATGGTAAAAAAAATTGTATAATATAAAAGGAGGTAAAAAATGGAATTGATTAAAGAATTTATTAAATATTATAAACCGCATAAGAAACTTTTTTTTATTGATATTATTGCAGCTTTTTTTATAGCAATCATAGATTTATTGTTTCCAGCAATTTCAAGAAATATTATAAATGAAGTTTTGCCCAATCATGAGTTAAATCAACTTATTAAGTTAGGTTTCTTATTACTTCTATTATTTGCTGTTTCATCTATTTTAAAATATGTAGTTGATTATTGGGGACATGTTGTTGGAGTAAGAATGGAAGCTGATATGAGAAACAAACTTTTTTCACATATTCAAACTCAAGATATAGAATTCTTTGATAACACAAAAGTAGGGCATCTTATGTCAAGAATAGTTAATGATTTAAGGGATGTGTCAGAATTAGCACATCATGGACCTGAAGATATATTTTTATCGCTTGTTATGCTTTTGGGTTCAGCTATAATACTAATAAAAATCGAACCAACTCTTACAGTAGTAATGTATTCTTATGTAATTTTATTTGTTGTTTTTGCAATTTTTAAAAGAAAAAAAATGAGAGATGCATTTAGAGAAGTTAAGAAAGAAATTGCAGAAGTTAATACTAATTTAGAAAATAGTTTATCTGGAGTAAGAGAAGTTAAAACTTATACAAATGAAGATATGGAATATGATAAGTTTTTAGAAGGAAATATTAGATTTAAGAATTCAAGAGAAAATGCATTTAAAACAATGGCTGAATTTTCATCAGGAATGGATTTTTTAATGAAAGCATTAAATGTACTTATTATTAGTTTTGGTGGATATTTTATTATAAAAGGCAGGATGAATTATGGGGATTTCATAGCTTTCTTATTATATAGCAATTTATTTATACAACCTATAAAAAGATTAACTCAATTTACTCAGCAATTTCAACAAGGCATGAGTGGGTTCGAAAGATATTTTGAAATAATGAAAATAGAACCTAAAATTAAAGATAGTAAAAATGCAGTTACTTTTGAAGGTTTTGAAAATGTGATTGAATATAAAAATGTTGGATTTAAATATTCAGACCATGGAGAATGTGTTTTAGATAATATTAATTTAAAATTAAAAAAAGGAAATACTTTAGCATTAGTCGGACCATCTGGTGGTGGAAAAACAACTATTTCAAATTTAATGCCAAGATTCTATGATATTACAAATGGAGAAATTTTAATTGATAATGTTAATATTAAAGATATGCAGATTAAATCATTAAGAGAAAAAATTGGATTTGTGCAACAAAATATATTTTTATTTACAGGTTCTTTTAAAGATAATATTATATATGGAAATATAAATGCTTCATTTGAAGAAGTTGTCGAAGCTGCAAAAAATGCAAATATCCATGAATTTATTGATAGTTTGCCTGATAAGTATGATACTTATATTGGAGAAAAAGGAATAAAATTGTCTGGTGGGCAAAAACAAAGAATTGCTATTGCAAGAGTTTTTTTAAAGAATCCGCCTATTTTAATACTTGATGAGGCGACATCAGCGCTTGATAATGATACAGAAATTAAAATCCAAGAATCTCTTGAAAAATTATCAAATGGTAGAACAACTATTGTTATTGCACATAGATTATCTACTATTAGAAATGCAGATGAAATTATAGTAATTACTAAAGATGGAATATTAGAACGTGGAGACCATAATAATTTACTAAGAAAAGAAGGAGTTTACTCAAAACTATATAAAAGTCAATTTAAAGGATTTATACCAGACAAAATTGTATAAATGTTAACTATTAGTCTTGAAAAACAAGTTGTTTTATGATATATTTACAATTAATAAAATTTAAGATGTCATATTTAGAAAAGTAAATATTATTTATTTTATAGAGAGTTGAGAATGGTGGAAGCTTAACATTTGATAATATTGAAACGTACTAATAGGCTTTGGTTGAAATAAGTAAACCAAATGGTACCTACCATTATCAGGTTTGAGTGAATACTTATTAAGTATTAAAAAGAGTGGCAACGCGTATAATACGTCTCTTATGAGAGGGGTATTTTTTGTTTTTGTTAAAATTATAATGAAAAGTTTATTACGAGGAGGAAGGAATGATTGATTTTAAGAATATTGCAGGAGAAATTTTATCTAATGCAATTAGTGAGATGAAATTTGATGAAATAATAAAAAATATTGAAGTACCAAAAAATACAGAAATGGGTGAATATGCATTTCCGTGTTTTAGATTAGCATCAATATATAAGAAAAGCCCAAATGTGATTGCTCAGGAAATAATTGGAAAAATTAATGAAAATGAAAACTTTGAAAAAATTGCTGTTGCAGGACCATATATTAATTTTAAAATAAATAAAGCAATATTATCTAAACTTATAATTGAAGAAGTTATGGAGAAAAAAGATAAATTTGGATCATCGAAAACAGGTGAAGGTAAGAATGTTGTTGTTGAATATTCATCGGTTAATATTGCAAAGCCTTTTCATATGGGGCATATTAGAAGTACTATGATTGGCTATTCATTATATAAAATTTATAATTTTTTAGGATATAATACAATTGGAATTAATCATTTAGGTGATTACGGAACTCAATTTGGAAAATTAATTGTTGCTTATAAATTGTGGGGTAACAAGGAAGCTATTGAAAAAGATCCAATTCCGGAATTGTTAAAAATTTATGTTAAATTTCATAAAGAAGCTGAGGAAAAACCTGAGCTTGATGATGAGGCAAGAGCTTGGTTTACAAAACTTGAAAATAAAGATGAGGAAGCAGTAGAACTTTGGACATGGTTTAGATCTGTTAGTTTAGTTGAATTTGAGAGAGTTTACAATATGCTTGGAGTTCATTTTGATTACTTTACTGGAGAAAGTTTTTACTCTGATATGATACCTAATCTTTTAGAGGAAATGAAAGAAAAAAATGTTATTAAAGATGATGAAGGAATTGGTATCGTAGAGTTAGAAGATTATGATATGCCAAATTCTGTGATTACAAAATCAGACGGTTCATCACTATATATCACAAGAGATTTAACTGCAGCTAAATATAGAAAAGAAACGTTTAATTTTGATAAAAATATATATGTAGTTGGATCACAACAAAATCTTCATTTTAAACAATGGAAGAAAATCATTGAATTATTAGGTTATGATTGGGCATCTGATTGTGTTCATGTACCATTTGGAATGGTTGGCTTAGAAGAAGGATCATTATCTACTAGAAATGGAAGAGTCGTATTTTTAGAGGATGTATTAAAAAAAGCTGTTGAAAAAACTAAAGAGATTATTAATGAAAAAAATCCTGATTTAGAAAATAAAGACAAAGTTGCAGAGCAAGTTGGCGTTGGATCGGTAGTATTCCAAGAGCTTTCTAATAATAGAATTAAAGATTATACTTTCTCATGGGAAGAAACACTTTCATTTGAGGGTGAAACAGGACCTTATGTTCAATATGCCCATGCAAGAGCTTGTTCAGTACTAAGAAATGCAAATGTTGAGCTTGAACATATTGATTATAGTTTATTAGATGATAAATATTCTTTTGATTTAATAAGAGAAATTTCTAAATTTAATAGTGTTGTTGAAAAAGCTGCTGTAAAATATGAGCCATCATTAGTAACTCGATATATTACACATTTAGCACAATTATTTAATAGATTTTACCATGAGAATCCAATTTTAATAGATGATATTGAATTGAAGAAAGCAAGACTTGCATTAGTTATGTCGTTTAAATATGCTGTTAAAAATGGACTTGCATTAATTGCACTTGAAGCACCAGAAAAAATGTAATAAAAAAACAGAAGCCATTTGGCTTCTGTTTTTATTTATCTTTAAATTTGATATTTGATTTAAGCACATCTGGTTCTTTTTTATAAAAGACTCTATCAGATGTTTTCATCATTTCTTTTATTTCATTTAATAAATTGTTAATATTTTTGTCGAGTTCCTCAATCTGATTGTTATTAATATTATAGTAAAGATATAAATCTTCAAATATCCTTACTAATTGAGATATATGAGTATCAACTTTAATAAAATTGTTGAAATTTGAACTTCTCATTGCATTTTTAAATTGCTCTATATCAATTTTTATTGCATTAACTATATTTTCTTCTTTATTATATGTACCAATTTGAACAAAATAAGGTTTTACACGTTCAAGTAAAAATGTGTTATTAGGATTTAAATGATATATAAATGCGATTTCCTGCTCATTTATTTTAAAAGAAACGTGAAACATTATACCCTGAACGTCTATTACTTTAGCACCTGCTTTTTTCAAATCATCGACACATACTTCATGTTTTAATAATCTTGCGGACATTATTGCCATAATTAGGACCTCCTAAATTCTTTTCTTTATTATAACACATTTAGAATTTATTTAAATGCTTATTTATGATATACTTTCCTACGAAAGGTAGGTATTATGAAAATATTAATAACAACATTGAATTCTAAATTTATTCATTCAGCATTATCTGTAAGATATTTAACAAAATCAATTGAGAATATTGAAAACATAGATGCAACAATGAAAGAATTTACGATAAATATGCACACTGGAGATATAGTAGATGAAATATATAAAGGAAATTACGATATAGTTGTATTTAGCACTTATATATGGAATTATAGAGAGACAAAAGAAATATGTAAAACCTTAAAGAGAATTGCACCTGATATTAAAATTTTACTTGGTGGACCAGAAGTGTCTTATAGACCAGAAAATGAAATGGAAAAATATGATTATATTGATTATATTATATTTGGAGAAGGGGAAAATACATTTATAGAGTTTGTAAGTAAATTATCAAATAATGATTTCAATATGAAAGAAGTTGAGGGGCTTGTTTTTAGAAATAATGAAAGTATAATTGTAAATAAAGATAGAGAATTAATAAAGAACTTAGATATAATTCCATTTCCATATGAAAAAGATCTTAGAGGTCTAGATAATAGAATTATATATTATGAGAGTACAAGAGGATGTCCTTTTAACTGTAGTTATTGTTTATCATCAACAATTAAAGGAGTAAGATATTTTTCTTTAGAAAGAGTTAAAAAAGATTTATTATTTTTTCTTAGTAAAAATGTAAAACAAGTGAAATTTGTTGATAGAACTTTCAATATTGAAAAGAATCATTATTTTGAGATTATTAAATTTTTAAATGAAAATGATAATGGAATAACAAATTTTCATTTTGAAATTACAGCATCGTTATTAGATGATGAAGTAATTGATTATATTTCTAAAGTTAGAGATGGACTTTATCAATTAGAAATTGGAGTGCAAACTACAAATAGTGAAACTCTTATTGATATTAATAGAATGATGGAATTTTCAAAAATACGAAGTAATTTAGTTAAAGCGGTGAGTTTAAAAAATATTCATGTACATTTAGATTTAATTGCAGGTCTTCCATATGAAAGTTATGATAGGTTTCTTGAAAGCTTTAGTGATGTTTATGATCTGAATCCAAATAAATTACAACTTGGTTTTTTAAAAGTCTTAAAAGGTTCAACAATGGAAAAAAACTCAGAAAAATACGGAATGGTATATAATGATGAGCCACCGTATGAAATATATTATAGTAAGTTTTTAAGTTATGATGAAATGATAAAATTAAAAGGAATTGAAAAGCTTTTAGATTTATATTATAATTCCCATTATTTTGAAAATGGACTTAAATATATTATTAATAAAAGTTTTAAAACGAGTTCAGATTTTTATAAATCTTTTTATGAATATTGGGAGAAGTTGGGCCTTTTCAATTTTAAATATTCAAAAGTTGAACAATATAGAATTCTGATGAATTTCTATGAAACAATAAATGAGGATGATATGTATTTAAAAGAAGTTTTAAAATATGATTTTATTTTAAATAAAAATAAAAAAATAGATGAGTTGTTTGAAAGAATTAAACCGAATAATTTTAAAAATATGTGTCATGAATTTCTTAAAGATGAAAATAATATTGAAATGTATTTAAATGATTTTAGAAATAAAACTGCTAAAAGCATAATTAAATATATTCATTTTGAAATTTTTAAATTTGATGTAATTAAATATATTGAATCAGATTTTAGTGAACTTGAAAAAAAAGAAACAGTTTTATTATTTGATTATTCAAAAGAATTGCTTCTTACAAGATCTGAATGTTTTAAAGTAAAATTTAGAGAGGAGAAAGTATGGATGTAATTAATGATATAATATATACAAATAAAAAAGTTTTAAAACAGACAATAAAAACAGTATTTCAATCACAAGAATTATTCGTAGTAGGCATACCTTATCTATTAATACCTATGATTGTATTTCAGATGGCTGGAGCACTTAGTTTTTTTGCGGGAATGGTTATATTTGCGTGTATAAGTGCAGTTATTTCTGATTATCTTTTTGTAATTGAAAATGTTTTAAGATATGAAAAATTTAGCTGGGATGCATTTAAAATTGGTTATAAAGTTTATTTTAGAAATGTGTTTGGAACTCTTTTTGTATTTTATTTAGTAGATTATGGAATAACTTTATTTATCAGTCCTATATTAAGAATAATTCCTTTTGGTGGATTGTTATTATTACTAATCAAGTTTGCAATAGTTCTTTTAATTAATCCGCTTCCAGAAGTATTTTATCAAAAAAAGTATTATGAATTGGATTCTATTTCTTATGCATTTAGTTTTGTTAAAAAAAATCCAGTTGATTGGTTTGTTCCAAATATAATTATGACTTTAATAATGTATCTTGGTTATAAAGGAATATTTGAATTAATAGGATTTGTTATCGGTTCTGTTAATTATTCAATTGCTTTTGCAATAAGTATAATTATATCTGGATTATTCTTACAAGTGATTTTAGGATTTAGTTTAGTATATAGAGGATACCTTTTTAAAATTTTAGATACAACAACTAGAAGAAAACGATTATTTACAAGACATATGTAGGAGTGAGAATATGAGAATATTTATACACAGTAATAATAAATCGGAAAGCATAAAAGTAAAAAAAGAATTAATTAGACTTATTAAAAAATCGAAGCTAGAAATAGTTGCAGATAATCCTGAATTAATTGTTGTAATTGGCGGAGATGGAACAATGCTAAGTGCAATTAGAAAATTTAGATATAAAAAAATTCCGTTTATTGGTATAAATACAGGAACTTTAGGGTTTTTACCAAGTGTGCTTCCAAAAGATATTGGAAAATTCGTTGATATTATAGAAAATGAAAAATATAGTAAAACTGAATATCCTCTTCTTGTGCTTACTAGTGAGACTATAACAGGTAAAAAAATAAATCATTATGCATTTAATGAAATATCGATTAAACATATGCAGCCTAAATTAATGGAAGCAAAATTATTTTTTAATGATAAACCGTTTAATTATTTTACTGGTGATGGTTTTATTATTTCGACTGCAATAGGAGCGACTGGTTATGCGATTTGGGCTGGAGGTGTGGCAACACATTCTTCATTAGAATTATATCAAATAGTACCAATTAATCCAAATGATAATAGTGTAAATAGACCTTTGAAAACTCCAATGCTTGTACCATTAAATACAAAATTAAGTATTGATATTGTAAAGGCTAAAAAAAGAAAAGTAGTAGTAGCATGTGACGGCAGAAATGTTACGGATGATTATATTTCAAAACTAAGTATTAAAAAGTCGAGAAATCATAAAATTACAATATTGAAAACAGATGATTATGATTATTTTGATCTATATAAAAATAAAATTATTGATAAGAAGATAATCAATGCATTATAAAAAAAGAGGTGGTTTATGTTTAAAGGAATTTCAAAATATTTAACAGAAAAAACAAAAGATATTGTTTTTACGCAGTTGAAAGAAGGGAAAGAAATTGTTGTTTCTGATTATGTAATTAATAGTTCGTTTTCAATACCATTACTTACAAAAGATATTTTAGATAAAGTTAAAGGTTCTCAAGATGACAATATTAACGTTGTATCAATGGTAAATGCAATGATTAAAGTGCTTGGAATTAATCCTAAATTTAAACATGCAGATAAATACAGAGAATTTTTATTGAAATTCGATCCTAATATAGGAAATAAAATTTTAAAGAACGGGTTATATTATGCTTCAAAAGAATTGTATATAGAGAGTATCATACATATGATTTCTGCATATAGTTTTTTAGAAGATGATTTAAATGTACTGTATAATTACGCAAAACTATGTGATCAAATGTCTGAAAAGAGCCAAGATGACAAAGAAATAATGAATGATTTTTTAGAAGAAGCAAAAGAAGTATTTAATTATATAATGGAGAGATATCCTGAATTTCCTGATTCATATTATTTTTTAGGGTTTTATTATGCAATGGATAACGAATATAATAAAGCAAAAGAATTTTTTAAAATTTCAATAAGAAAAGGTATAGATGATGATAAAAAAAGAAAAATTGTTGAAATTATTAAAGACATAGAAGATAAAGCTCAATTTGAAATAGGTAGTAATTTAATTATGAATGAAAGATTTCAAGAAGGACTTGAGAAATTATTACCACTTGAAGAATTTCATAATGATTGGTGGAATTTATTATTTTTTATTGGTGTTGCACATAGGCATTTGAATAAATTTGAAGAAGCTATAAAATATTTTACTAGAACATTGGAATATAACAGTGGTCATGCAGATACTTTAAATGAATTAGCAATTTGTTCATTATCTGTTGGGAGAACAAAAGATGCTAAAAAAGCTTATGATGAAGCATTAAAAATGAAACCAAATAATCATGAACTTCTTTGCAATATGGGAATTGTTTATTTAAATGAAAATAATTTAAAAGAAGCAGAAAAATATTTGATGTTAGCAAAAAAAGCTAAAAATGATGATGAAATAGTTAATGCTTGGATTTTAAAGCTTAATGAAATGAAAAATGATGAATATCAACAATAAATAGTAAAAAAATATTGAATCTTATTAGTATTGTGTTAAAATAATATTATAAAGGTTCAATTTTTTTTGTAACACTTAAAAATTTTTTTTAAATAGTAAGTATTATCAT
Organism: Peptostreptococcaceae bacterium; assembly: GCA_027064135.1. Lineage (GTDB taxonomy): Bacteria > Bacillota > Clostridia > Peptostreptococcales > Acidaminobacteraceae > HSG29. The sequence continues at coordinate 9,192 of JAMOQG010000069.1, forward strand.
TTTAAGATAGTGATAGCATATGAGGAGGAAATAATGATTAAGAATTTCGAAGAATTATTTGAAAAAGCCAAGAGTCAAGAAAAAATGGTTTTAGCAGTTGCTGCTGCAAATGATGAAAATGTTTTAAAAGCTATTTGTGAGGCAAGCAATCGTGGACTTATAACACCACTTCTTGTAGGAGATGAAGAAAAAATCAGAAAAGTGGCAAAAGATATTGATGCAAACATTGAGGATTATGAAATAGTAAATGAATTATCTTTAGAAGATATTGCGATGACTTCTGTAAAATTAGTAAATGAAGGAAAAGCTGATTTCTTAATGAAAGGGATGATTGATACTGCAATTTTATTAAAAGCTGTTCTTAATAAGGAATATGGTTTAAGAACTAATAGCCAATTAAGTCATGTAATGGTATATGATGTGAAAAATTATCATAAATTATTATATTTAACAGATGGTGGAATGAATATAACACCTGATTTTGAAGCAAAAGTCAAAATTACTCAAAATGCTATTGAAGTTGTTAAAGCTATGGGTAATGAAATTGTAAAGGTTGCAGGAATTGCTGCTAAAGAAAAAGTAAATGAAAAAATGATTGCCACAGTTCATGCTAGAAAATTACAGGATATGTCGCAAAATGGAGATTTTGGTGAAGGTGTAATTGTAGAAGGTCCATTAGCATTAGATATAGCTGTATCAAAAGAAGCAGCAAAAATAAAAGGATTTAAATCTGAAATGGCTGGGGATACTGATGTTCTTTTAGTACCAACAATTGAAGTTGGAAACGGAATTGGGAAAACGTTAACATATTTAGCTGATGCATCATCTGCTGGAGTAATAATGGGTGCAAAAGTACCTGTTGTTTTAGTTTCTAGAGCTGATTCATTTGAAGCAAAATTAAATTCAATTGCGCTTGGTAGTGTAATTGCAGCCAACAATTAGAGGAGGGAAAAGAATGAAATATTTAATGACTGGAAACGAAGCGGTTGCCAGAGGAGTATATGAAGCGGGAGTAACTTATGCTTCAGCATTTCCAGGAACGCCTAGTACAGAAATATTGGAAAATGTAGTTTTATATAAAAAAGACATAACTGCTGAATGGGCAGCTAATGAAAAAGTAGCTCTAGAAAATGCAATTGGAGCATCTGTTGCAGGAGCAAGAAGTCTTGCAGCAATGAAGCATGTAGGTGTAAATGTAGCAGCAGATCCTTTATTTACATACACTTATACAGGAGTTAATGGCGGTTTAGTACTTGTTTCAGCTGATGATCCTGGAACGCACAGTTCGCAGAATGAACAAGATAATAGATATTATGCTAAATTTGCTAAAATGGCATGTATTGAGCCAAGTGATTCTCAAGAAGCAAAAGATTTTATAAAAGAAGCTTATGAGATTAGTGAGAAATTTGATTTACCAGTTTTATTTAGAATGACAACTAGAACTTGTCACTCAAAATCATTAGTTGAATTTGGTGAAAGAGATGAAGTTGGTGTTAAAGAATATATAAAGGAAGTTAATAAATTTATTGCTGCTCCAGCAAATGCAAAAACAATGCATCCTAAAGTTGAGGCAAGAACGATAGAATTAGAGAAGTTTAGTAATGAAACAAAACTTAATAGATTTGAATGGAATGATAAGAAAATCGGTATAATTACTTCGGGTGTTGCATATCAATATTCAAAAGAAGTTTTTGGCGATGATGTTTCGTATTTGAAGTTAGGATTCACTTATCCGCTTCCAATGGAAAAAATTAAAAAGTTTGCAGATGAAGTGGAAACACTTTATGTTGTTGAAGAATTAGAACCATTTATTCAAGAACATTTACAAATAGCTGGTATAAAATGTATCGGAAAAGAAGTTATTCCAAGAGTTGGAGAATTAAATCCAGATATTATAGCTCAAGCCATTTTAGGTGAAGAAAGAGAAACGGTTCATATTAGCGATGATAAAAAAGTTAAAAGACCTCCAACTTTATGTGCAGGTTGTCCTCATAGAGGTTTATTCTTTGAACTTGCTAAAAGAAAAGATGTTATGGTAACAGGAGATATTGGATGTTATACACTTGGGTATACTGAGCCATTAAATACTATTGATACTGTTATTTGTATGGGTGCAAGTATATCGATGGGACATGGTGCTGCTAAAGCATTTGAAAGAAAAGGAATTGATAAAAAGGTAGTTACTGTAATTGGAGATTCTACATTCTTCCATACAGGTATAAATTCTCTTATTACTACAGCATTCAATAAAAGTAATACTGTAAATATTATACTTGATAATAGAACAACAGGTATGACTGGACATCAAGAGAATCCAGGTACTGGATATACTTTACAAGGTGATATCTCTGAAGCGATAAATATTCCAGATTTAGTAAGAGCTGTCGGAATTAAACATGTTATTACTGTAAATCCTTTAGAACTTGATGAAGTTAATAAAGCGTTAAATGTTGCTTTTGAATTTGATGGACCTTCTGTAATTATAACTAGATGGCCATGTGCATTAAAAAAATTCACTGATTTAGATAAAGAAGAATTTGATTTAACTAGAAAAGTATATAAAGTTGATCCAGATGAATGTAAAGGATGCAAAATTTGTATTAAAACTGGATGTCCTGCTCTTGCGTTTGATGTTAAGAGTGATAAAGCTGTTATAGATCCTCTTCAATGTGTTGGTTGTGATGTGTGTGCTCAAGCATGTCCATTTGATGCTATAAAAAAGGTTGGTGAGTAATATGAAAAAAGTACAAAACGTATTATTGTCTGGTGTTGGTGGACAAGGTATTATTTTAGCAAGTAAAGTATTATCAGTTGGATTAATAGAAGCAGGTTATGATGTTAAAATGTCTGAAGTTCACGGAATGGCTCAACGTGGTGGTTCTGTAACTACTCAAGTGAGATTTGGCGAAAAAGTATATTCTCCAATTATTGGTTTGGGACAAGCTGATATTCTTGTTGCATTTGAAAAAATGGAAGGCGGAAAATGGCTTGAGTATTTAAATCCTAATGGAAAGATGGTTATTAATGATTTTAAAATACCATCTGCTCCAATTTTAGCTGGTGATGTTTTATATCCTGAAGGTATTATTGCAGAGATTAAAACTAAAATTGATGATGTTATAGTTGTTGATGGACCAGGATTAGCTGAAGAAGTAGGAAATCCTAAAACTATGAACATCGCAATTATGGGATCTTTGATTAAAGCGTTAGGTCTTGATGAAATTGTTGACTGGGAGAAAGTAATTGGAAAAGTTGTAAAAGAAAAATTTATTGATGTTAATGTTAAAGCGTTTAATGTAGGAATGGCTCAAGTGAAATAATATTATAAAACTAAATGTTCTACTAAATAATCTTTATGATTGTTTAGTAGATTTTTTTGAATTGTTAGTATGAACATTCAGAAAAGTTTTACTTTATAAAAATATTTGACCCATAAGTTTCAAAATGGTATTATCAAATAGTTCTAAGGAAAAGCAGTTGAATTGTCTTAAAAAAAACTAAAAAAAAGATTTGACATTAGCTTTTAAAAATAGTAAGATTATAAGCGTCGCCAAAACTAATTTATAAAAAAAGTGTTTTAAAAATAATTTTAAAAACCTTGACAGTAAATGGTTTTGTTGGTAAAATATTAAATGTCGCAAGAGAATGAATTATTTGAAAAAAAATAAAAAACATTTGACAGCGGGCACGATTATTGGTAAGATATGATAGTTGTGAAAAACAAATAAATGGT
>JAMOQG010000070.1 GCA_027064135.1 Peptostreptococcaceae bacterium
TATCATGGATGTGCTTAAAAAACCAGTTCAGAGCTGGTTTTTGTAAAGGTTTTATTTTATAATATTTTAAAAAAAGAAACTTTTTTTCTGACTTAACTCATGACTGAAGTCAAAAGTGTGCAGTCAGGTTTCATCAATCTCTTTATGTCTTTCTTTTTCAAGTATAAAGCCTTCTCTTTCAAATTCATCTTCTAAAGCTTTTGTTCCTAATAAACTCTTACACCTTTTTTTCTTTTTTAAGATACATTGTAGTAGCTTCACCAGAAGTAAACACATCTTCTTTTGTAGCATCTATACCCAATTTATTTAATTTTATAACATAATCTTTTTTATTCTTTGATGAATTATTTGTAAGAAAAATATATTTTTTATCTTTCTTTTTTATTTCTTCAAGGAATGTTTTTGCGCCATCAATTAATTCATCACCTAAATAAATAGTAGCATCCATATCTAATAAATAAACTTTTTTATTCCTTAAATTTTCCAATCTGTTCTCCTAAATCTTCTTATTAACTAAATAATCTTAATGTAAATAATGCTATTCCTTCTAAATAAGTAAGCAGCATTAATACTACTAAAAGATCAAGTATAAAAGGCCAAACTTCTCTATTTATATTTGTAATTTATCTTTTTATAACCTTGTACAAAGCAAATACATTTTGCTAATTTGACTATTTAAATATTATTTACTATTTGTCAAAAAATGTCAATCTAAAAGGAAAATTAATAAATTGTTATTGCTTAAAATTATCATTCTCTTTCTAATAGTTGATATTTATTACCAGTTATATATACATATTAATTGACGTATGAGCATTTTTCTCATCCTCAATAGATAATAATATAATTGAGAAATTATTAAAAAAATGATAAACTTAATCTGTAAATAGACAGATTTTATATAAGGGGAGAATATTATGGATTTTAATAACAATATTGATAATCTTAAAGAAGAAATAATTAAAAGCACTCAAGAAATTATAAAAATTAAAAGCGTTGAAGAAAATGAAATTAATAATATGCCTTTCGGAAAAGGCGTGCATTCTGCATTAGAACATACACTAAATTTATGTAAAAATTTAGGATTTAGAACAAAAAATGTAGATAATTATGTGGGATTCGCTGAAATTGGTGAAGGAAATGAAACAATTGGAATTCTAGTGCATTTAGATGTAGTCCCTGAAGGAGATTTAGCTACATGGAAATTTCCTCCATATGACGCTATAATAGATGAAGGTAAACTATATGGTAGAGGCGCAATAGACGATAAAGGTCCTGCAATTTCTGCAATATATGCAATGAAAGCTCTTTATGATAGTGATGCTAAATTAAATAAAAAAATTAGAATAATTTTTGGTTTAAATGAAGAAACACATTGGAAAAGTATAAATTATTATTTAGAGCATGAAGAAATTCCGGATTTAGCTTTTACACCTGATGCGGATTTTCCTGTTATTCATGGAGAAAAAGGAATATTAGTTTTCAATATTAAAGAAACTTTTAAAGAAAATTTGAACGATGGCGGAATCAAAATTTTAAGTGTTAAAGGTGGAAACAGACCAAATATGGTTCCTGATTATGCTGAAGCAAAATTAATTGAAAATAATGAATTTAAACATATTTTAGATGCATTTAATGAAGAAAATAATATTAATATTGAATATGAAAAACATGATGATTACGTATTATTAAAGTCATTCGGTATATCAGCTCATGGTGCTACACCTGAAAATGGTAAAAATGCAATATCATATTTATTAAATTTTTTAAATTTAATTGATCTTCAAATTGGTGATACTGCTAACTTTATAAGATTTTTTGCAAATCACATTAGTACTGATTTAAATGGAGAAAACATAGGATGTAATTTTGAAGATGAGGTATCTGGAAAATTAACTTTTAATGTTGGAACGATTGATTTAGATGAAAATTCAGTTAGCGTAGGAGTTAATGTTAGATATCCAATAACACTTACTGATGATATTGTATATAATGGCATAAATAATACTCTTGATAATTCAATTTATAATTTTGATAATAAAATAAAAATCGAAAAAATTGAACATATGAAATCAATTTACTTTGAAAAAGATCATAAATTAATAACAACACTTATGTCAATTTATAAAAAACATACCGGTGATGACTCTGAACCTATCACAATTGGTGGCGGAACATATGCAAGAAGTATGGACAATGCAGTAGCATTCGGACCACTTTTCCCAGGAAGAGAAGGCACTGAACATCAAGCAAATGAATATATTTATATTGAAGATCTTATACTTTCATCAAAAATATATGCAGATGCTCTTTACGAACTATCAAAATAATAGAGTAGAGAAGCAATTGCTAAGAATTACCTCCCTCTCATTGAACCGTACATACGGGTCTCGTATACGGCTCTACAATTTATATTCCAACATTTCTTAGATAATAATTTAAAGGATTGACCAA
>JAMOQG010000071.1 GCA_027064135.1 Peptostreptococcaceae bacterium
AATTCTGTAACCTTCAACAAAAGAAAGATATGTTTTATTATTACTTTTAGTTTTTTTTAGAAACATGATTATACCTCCATCTATATATCTATTATACACCATTCCATAACATTATACAACACATTTATACAAAAACCTTGACATAAAAAAAGACCTAAAGGTCAACGGTTAAAGGTGTTTTAAATTCGTGTTTACTGCAGAATGCGGGAATTCATGGGAATGTACAATGCTTTAAACCCAGCATCAAGACCTGCTAAAAAAGGTGAATTAAATGGAACAGTAATTTATTTATCAAGTGAGGCTTCAAGTTATGTAACAGGACAATATATTGTTGTTGATGGTGGAATGGCATTAATATAATCTAGTAGAAGTGAAAAATATATAAAAAGTATTGCTATATATTTTCAAATATGATATTATCATTTTTAATATAATTTAATAAATTCTTATTAAGAGAGGTCGAGAGAACAGACTCAATGACGCCCAGCAACCTACAGTAATGTGTGGTGCTAAATTCTGCATTTCAAATGAAATGAAAAATGAGTGAAATTAGATATAACATTTTTCAGTAATTGGAAGGTGTTTTTTTATATAATAAAATTTAATTTAATAGTACTTATTAAGAGAGGTCGAGAGAACAGGCTCTATGACGCCCGGCAACCTACAGTAATGTGTGGTGCTAAATCCTGCATTTCGGAAGAAATGAAAGATGAGCTGTTTTTAACGTAGACATTTTTCATTTATTTGAAAAGTGTTTTTTTGTTTTTGTAAAGGTTGTGATAAAAATGGAAATAATTATTCAAAAATATGGTGGAACTTCAATGGCAGATGCTAATTGTATAAGAAATGTGGCAATGAAAGTAATTAAAGAAAGAAGAAGAGGTAAAGCGGTTATTGTAGTTGTATCTGCACAAGCGGGGATAACAGATATGCTTAACAAAAAAGCTAAAGAAATATCAGGTAATCCTTCAAAAAGAGAATTAGATATGATGCTTGCTACAGGTGAACAAGTTTCAATTTCACTTCTTGCAATGGCAATAAATGAAATGGGAGAAAAAGCAATTTCATATATTGCTCAACAAGTTGGAATAATTACTGATGAAAATCATACTAATGCAAGAATAAAAAATATTAATTCAAAAAAAATAATGAATGAACTTGAGAAAGGTAAAATAGTTATTCTTCCGGGTTTTCAGGGAATAACAAAAGATAATGAAATAACAGCTTTAGGAAGAGGTGGATCTGATACATCTGCAATAGCAATTGGCGTAGCACTTAATGCAAATGAAGTTGAAATATATACTGATGTTTTAGGAGTGTATTCTGCAGATCCAAGAATAGTAAAAAATGCAAGAAAAATAGATTTTATATCATATGATGAAATGCTTGAAATGGCAGGAGCTGGTGCAAAAGTGCTCCATTATAGAAGTGTAGAACTTGCAGCAAAAAATAATATTAAAATACATTTAAGATCATCATTTGATAAATCAATAGGAACAATAGTAAAAGAGGAGGAGGCACTTATGGAAAATGCTGAAATTAGAGGTGTTGCACATAATATTGAAAAAGCAAAAATAAGCATAGGAAATATTGAAGATAAATCAAATAATTTAACATATATATTTAATGAAATTGCAAATGCAAAAATAAATGTGGATATTATTACACAGAATCATGTAGGAAATAATAAAATATGTGTTTCATATATTGTTGATGAAGAGGATTATGAAAGCGCTTTAAAAATATCTGAGAATCTCAAGAAAAAATTTAAAGGAAGTTATGTAAAAGGAAATAAAGATATTGCAAAAATTTCAGTTATTGGAATTGGAATGAAATCAAATTATGGTGTTGCTGCAAAAGTATTTTCAATTTTAGCAAATGAAGATATAGATATAGATATGGTATCAACTTCAAGTATTAATATATCTTGTATTATAAAAAAAGTTGATTTTGTGAAAGCGATTAGTGCAATTCATTTTAATTTATTAGATGAATATAGGGAGTGTTAAAAATGTCAAAAACATATGATGAAATTAATGAAAAAATAAAAAATGGTGAAGCGATTGTTGTTACAGCGGAGGAAATAATAGATATAGTTAAAGAGAAAGGACTTGAAGAAACTGCAAAATTAGTTGATATTGTTACAACTGCAACTTTTGGGCCAATGTGTTCTACTGGAGCATTTTTAAATTTTGGGCACGCAACACCTGGAATTAGAATGGAGAAAACATATTTAAATAAAGTTGAAGCATATTCTGGTCTTGCAGCTGTTGATTCATATATAGGGGCTTCACAAGAATCTATTATCAAAGGGAAACAATATGGTGGAGCACATGTGATTTGTGATTTGATAGATGGAAAAGAAATTGAACTTGAAGCAACTTCAAATGGAACGGATTGTTATCCTAGAAAAGAAATAAAAACAAAAATAAAACTTGAAGATTTAAATGAAGCTTATCTTTTTAATCCTCGAAACGTTTATCAAAATTATAGTGCAGCTATAAATTCTTCAAATAAACCTATATATACATATATGGGAACTTTGGAAGAAAATTATGGAAATATAACATTTAGTACATCTGGCGAATTAAGTCCATTAATAAATGATCCTTATTATAGAACAATTGGAATAGGAACAAGAATATTTATTGGTGGAGCTCAAGGTTATGTATCATGGCAAGGAACTCAATTTAATTCATCTGTTAAAAGAGATGAAAACGGTATTCCTAATACACCAGGTGGAACACTTGCAGTTGTTGGTGACTTAAAGGATATGAATACAAAATATATCAAAGCTGGTGTTTTTAAAAACTATGGAGTGACAATGTTTATGGGGATAGGAATTCCAATTCCAATTCTAGATGTAAAAATGCTAAAACAAGTATCTATTGAAAATAAAGATATATTTACAAATATTATTGATTATAGTGTATCTGATAGAGAAAAACCAATAATAAAAAAAGTTAGTTATTTAGAACTTGGGAGCGGCGAAGTGGAGATAAATGGGAAAAAAATTAAAGCTAAAAGATTAACATCACTTGAAAAATCAAGAGAAATAGCTGAAGAACTTAAAAAACAAATAAAAGGAGGTAAATTTTTCATTCAAAAACCGATTCAATTGTTTGCAACTAATGGAAAAGTTAAATCATTAAAACATGATTAGAAAAGAAGTGATATATGTATGAAGAAAGAAAGTATAGAAAATGGTCAAATAGCAGTAATTTAATAATATCTAATGTTAAAGATTTTGAATCAGATTTATATATATTATCAGAAATCAATGTTGAAAAAATTGCTTTGGAAGAAGTCAGAAAAATCAGAAAAATTATTTTTAAGTATGGAGAAGAAAATGTAGATTTCTTTAAAAGTCTTATACCATTAAAAGTGAAGGACGATGATCCAGAAATAATTAAGCATATGAAGGAAGCAACAGCAAAAGCAAATGTTGGACCTATGGCAAGTGTTGCTGGAGCAGTAAATTTTTATTTATCTAAAAAATTAGAAAAAATTTGTAAAACTTTGATAATTGAAAATGGTGGAGATTTATATATTAAATCTAGTAAAGAAAGAATTATAAATATATATGCTGGAGAATCAATTTTTAAAGATAAAATTAATATACTTTCAAAAGGTGAAATAGGAATTTGTACTTCTTCAGGGATAATGGGCCATTCGCTTAGTTTTGGCAAAGCTGATGCTGTAGTAGTGAAAGATAAAGATACACTTGTTGCTGATTCATTTGCAACTTCAATCGGAAATATGATTAAAACTAAAGAAGATATTGAAAAAGGCCTAGAATTTGCAAAACAAAATAATTTAGAGGGTGTAATAATAATTGCATTTAATAAAATAGGGATTTGGGGAAATATAAAATTAGTTAAATAATTTGGAGGAATAATATGAAAATAAATAAAATATTTGAAAAGAAAAATACTACTTTGTCATTTGAAATTTTCCCGCCTAAAAGGGATGGAGACATAAAAACAATCTATAATACTTTAGATGAACTTGCGGTATTAAAACCTGATTATATGAGTGTAACATATGGTGCTGCTGGAAGCGAAAAAGGTGATAAGACAATTAAAATAGCTTCAGTTATTAAAAATAAATATCAAATTGAAGCGCTTGCTCATCTTACTTGTGTAGGAGCTACAAGTAAAGAAATATCAGAAATATTAAATAGATTTAGAAATGAAAATATAGAAAATATACTTGCATTAAGAGGAGATATTCCAATTGGAAAAGAAAATGAAAAAAGAGAATTTGGATATGCAAGTGATTTAATTAAATATATTAAAAAAAATAATGATTTTACTGTTGGTGGTGCATGCTATCCTGAACCACATATTGAGTCAAAAAGTAGAATTTCTGATATAATAAACTTAAAGAAAAAAGTTGATAATGGAGCTGATTTTCTTGTAACTCAATTATTTTTCGATAATAACTATTATTATGATTTTATGAAAGATATTAGAAGCATCGATATTAATGTACCTGTAACGGTTGGGATAATGCCTGCAATAAACAAAAGGCAGATTGAAAGAATGGTTACGATGTGTGGTACAACACTTCCAGTAAAATTTAAAAAAATATTTGATAAATATGAAGACAACCCTGAAGCGCTTAAAGATGCTGGAATTGCATATGCTTCAGAGCAAATTATAGATTTAATATCAAGTGGAGTTGATGGAATTCATTTATATGTAATGAATAAGCCAGAGATTGCAAAACGTCTTGTTAAAAATATAGGTGGGATATTGAAAGCTTAAGAAGGAGTTAATATGAGTAAATTGATAAGAGAAGCTCTTATTTATATGGGTTATAGAAAAAAAATTAATGAACTCGATAAAGAGATTTATAATGAAATTGTAGAAATTTTAAATGATATTAAAAAAACTGCAAATATTTCTTATATTACTAAAGATTTTGATATTGAAAATAAAAATGAATGTATTAATCTTCTAAATTCTAATGTTAAATTTGATAGCAAAAATTTATCAAAACTTTTAAAAGATAGTAAAAAAATAACTGTTGCTGCAGTAACTTTAGGAATTCAATTAGATAAAAAAATAAAAAAATTTACTTATACTGATATGTCAAAAGCAGTAATATACGATGCATGTGCAAGTGCTATAATAGAAGAAAAATGTGATGAACTTGAGAATATGATTATTAACAATTTTCCAGAACATTTTTTAACAAATAGATTTAGCCCAGGTTATGGAGATTTAGAGTTAAATAATCAAAAAAAAATTATTAATTTGCTTCAAACTGAAAAGAAAATAGGACTTACATTAACAAGTGGAAATTTAATGATACCTCAAAAATCAGTAACATTTATAGTAGGAATAACAGAAGTGGAAAAATGCACTAGTAAAAATAAATGTGATAGATGTAATGCAAAATGTGAATTTAGAGTTAAAACTAGAAAGTAGGGAATTATGAAAGATATATTAAAAAAAATAAAATATGAATATACTTTTTTTGATGGAGCAATGGGAACTTTTCTTCAAAAGACAGGATTAAAAGACGGAGAAGCTCCTGAAGAATTAAATATTATAAATAAAGAGCTTATTGAAGAAATTCATTTAAAATATTTAAATGCTGGATGTGATATTTTAACGACTAATACATTTGGTGCAAATAGACTTAAAATGACTGAAGCAAAACTTGATGTTGAAATTGTTATTACAGAAGCTGTAAATTGTGCTAAAAATGCTATAAAAACTCATAATAATGGTGATAAGTATATTGCACTTGATTTAGGTCCTATTGGACAACTTGTGGAACCTGTTGGAAATTTAAAATTTGATGATGCGTATGAAATTTATAAAGAACAAATATTAATTGGTGAAAAAGCAGGATGTGATTTATTATTATTTGAAACTCAACTTGACATTTATGAATTAAAAGCTGGCATTTTGGCAGCAAAAGAAAATACTGATTTACCAATATTTTGTACAATGACTTTTGATGATTCTGGAAGAACTGTAACTGGAACAGATGTAGAATCAATGGTTACTTTTCTAAATGATTTTGGAGTTGATGTTATTGGTCTTAATTGTTCATTTGGTCCTAATGAAATGGTTCCATTAATTAAAGAAGTTTTAAAGTATTCAAAATTGCCTGTAATGGTTCAACCAAATGCGGGACTTCCTAAAATTCAAAAAAGCATAACTGTTTATGATTTTAGAGCAGATGAATTTGTAGATATAATGGAAGAAATGACTGATATGGGTGTAAGAATACTTGGTGGTTGTTGTGGGACAGATGATGAATATATTTTAAAATTAGTTGAAAGAATAAAAAACAAAAAAATTAAAGAAATAAAAGTAAATTCTAAAACTGTAATTTCATCAAATTCACAAACTGTAGTGATAGGAGAGGATATAAAAGTAATAGGTGAAAGATTAAACCCTACTGGTAAAAAAAGATTAAAGCATGCATTAAAAACTGGAGATATTGATTATGTTTTAAAAGAAGGAATCAAACAAGTTGATCAACGAGCAGATATTTTAGACATTAATGTTGGGCTTCCAGAATTAAATGAGCCTGAAGTAATGGTTAAAGTAATTAAGGAAGTTCAATCAATTTTAAGTGTTCCTCTTCAAATTGATTCAGCAAATGTGGAAGCTTTAGAAAAAGGAGCAAGATATTATAATGGGAAAGCTTTAATTAATTCAGTTAATGGTAAAGAAGAAAGTTTAAATGAAATCCTTCCTATTGCAAAAAAATACGGTTGCTGCGTATTAGGTCTTACTTTGGATGATACCGGCATTCCTAAAGAAGCTAAAAAAAGATATGAAATAGCAAAAAAAATAGTAGATAGAGCAGTTGAAATTGGAATTCCAAAAGAAAATGTTCTTATTGATTGCCTTGTCTTAACTGCATCAGCTCAGCAGAAAGAAGTTAATGAAACTTTAAAAGCAGTAAAACTTGTTAAAGAAAATCTAGGTGTAAAAACAGTTTTAGGTGTTAGTAATGTTTCTTTTGGACTTCCAAATAGAGATTTGATTAATAGAACTTTTTTAGCAATGGCAATAAATTCGGGTCTTGATGCTCCAATTATGAATCCTGGTAGTGATTCTATGATGAGTATTGTTGATGCAGCTAATGTACTTTTAGCAAATGATGTTAATTCAGAAAAATATATTGAATTATATTCGAATATAAAAATTACGGATAATGTACAAAATAAAAATAGTGATATAATTAATAAAAATGACGATGGAAATAAAGATGATTTACGAGAAATGATTTTAAAGGGTCTTCAAAATGAAGTAGTGGATTTAACTATTGAGCTTTTAAAAGAAAAAGATCCGCTTGAAATAATTAATAATGAAATAATTCCTGCACTTGATATTGCTGGTGAAAGATATGAAAAACAAGAAATTTTCTTACCTCAGTTAATCAAATCAGCTGAAACTGTTAATAAAGCATTTGATATTTTAAAAACAAGAATACTTGAAAGTAGTGATGAAACAATAGATAAGGGTACAATAGTTTTAGCTACTGTTAAAAATGATATTCATGATATTGGTAAAAATATAGTTAAAGTAATAGTTCAAAGCTATGGATATAATGTAGTTGATTTAGGTAAGGATGTTGATCCAAAAAAAGTAGTAGAAGCTATGATTGAAAATGATATTAAAATTGTAGGACTTAGTGCGCTTATGACTACAACTGTTAAAACAATGGAAGACACTATTAAACTTATTAAGAAAAATATACCTGATGCTACGATACTTGTTGGTGGAGCTGTACTTAATAAAGAATATTCAGATATGATAGGTGCTACTTATTATTGCAGAAGTGCTAAAGATACAGTTGAAAAAGTTAAAAAATTTTATATTTAAATAATAACTTAGAAATTATAGTTGTCTTTTAAAATTATACAAAAAGAAAAGCCCACATTTACAGATAGGCAAACTGTGGGTTTTTTATCACTTATTCTTTTTTTTCTTCCCATTTTTTGAAATCTTCAAGCATTTTAAGAGCTTGCTTAATTCTTTTATCCTTAACAGTTGATGTGTCTTTAAGAATTTTTGTCATATTAATTAATTGAATTTCTACATATTTTGGATTATTTAGTCTTTCAGCACTTGCAGCGTCTTTACCTTTTTTTACTGATGCTGCTATAGTTTCTTTAAACATAAATAATTGATATGCAGTTCTTTTTTTAATAGGAACTTGCTTTGATGTTTCAAATATGTGGTTGAATAATTTTTCCATATTCTTTTTCTTATAATAATCTAAAATGAAATATGCAACCATTCCTAAAATAACAAATCCGATAATTATCATTGTTGTTGTATCCATTGTGTTCACCCCTTTTTATCATATACATATATTTTAACATAATTAACAAATAAAAAAACAAAATAATATAATATAATATAATAGTATATGTATTGAATGTGGTGGTGTTATTTTTTAGAAAATATCCGAGAAATTTTTCGAAATAATTTTAATAAAGCTTTAGGGTGTAACAATAAAACCTTTATTAAAATTATTAGTTTTTAGGTATATAATCATTAGAGAGAGTTGAGAGTTTACTTGATTAATCATAAGCAGTGAAAAATTAAAATTAATTGAATGGAGTGTTTTATGTTAGAAAAGAAGAAATATTTGATGGTATCGATAGTCTTACTCTTGATGATGCAAAATTAGTAAATAATAATTATGAATATAAAAGTGATGAATCGCTAAATAAAATTAACTATTTATTTGATGATGAATTATATTTTTTTGAAATTGAAGAAAATACTCCAATTAAGATACTTAAAAGTGAAATCATTAATTTTATGGCGAATGGTAGTGCTTGTTTAATTAATTTGCCTGATGGAATTATAGATGACGGTTTTAATAAAATTTAGATATTATGTTATGGCTAAAATAAATTTAATGTTTTATAGATTAAATCCAATTTTTAGGTAATAGCTTAAAAAAGAAAAATATAACAATAAAATACGATTAATACTCGTAAAAAACTTGATAAATATAAATAATCATAGTATTATTAGAAAAAAGGAGGTGCGAAATATGATTCAAAGAGAAAAATATCTTAACAAATTAATACAAGCAAAAGATAGTGATTTTGTGAAAATCATAACTGGTGTTAGAAGATCGGGTAAATCATCAATATTAACATTATTCAAAAATTATCTTATAAAAAATGGTGTAAATGAAAAAAATATTATTGAAATTAACTATGAAAAATATGTTTTTGATGAAATTAAATCTGAAAAAACTTTATTTAAATATATCAAAGATTGTGTAACCGATGAAAAGAAAATGTATTTTTTGATTGATGAAGTTCAAGAAATTGAAGCATGGGCAAAAGTTATTAATAGCCTTAGAGTAAGTTTTAATGCTGACATTTATGTTACAGGATCAAATTCTAAAATGTTTTCTGGAGAACATCTCACGTACCTTTCAGGAAGATATATAGAGATTAAAGTTTTGCCTTTGTCATTTAAAGAATTTTTGACCTTTAAATCTTATAATGAGAATAATTTAGAAGAACATTTCAACGAATACTTAAGAGTGGGTTCTTTTCCTGCTATTAGTTTGACTAATCAACAAGAATTAGTAGAGGCGATTTTATCAGGATTATTTGATTCGATTTTTACAAGAGATATCATACTTAAGGGAAAAATTAAAAATGAAGGTGCATTTTATAAGGTAGCTAAGTTTGTGTTTGAAAATATTGGGAATAATACGTCTGCTAATGCTATTAAAAATGCACTTATTTCTAATGGTCACAAAATCACGTCAGATACAGTAGATAATTATCTCCAGTTAATGTGTGATGCACATATGCTATATCAATGTGAGCGATATGATATTAGAGGAAACGAAAGATTGAAAACGAATGGTAAATATTATGTGGTTGATACAGGACTTAGAAATAAGCTTATTGGTTATCGACAGGGAAATTTGGGACATATCATTGAAAATATTGTATTCCTTCAATTAATTCGAATGGGATATGAAGTATCAATTGGTAAAAATATGTCTTTTGAAGTGGATTTTATTGCGGTAAAAGGATTAAACAGATTATATTTTCAGGTTAGTTTGACTGCGCTGGAATCAAGTACTTACGATAGAGAAATAAATGCACTATTAAAAATTAATGATCAATATCCAAAATATTTAATAACAATGGATAAATTGAATCTTTCAAAAAATGGGATTGTACATTTGAATTTATTTGACTTTTTACTTGAAAAATTTAATTTCTAATTTCATTAAAAAGCTGAAATTATAAAAAACATTTGACATTTTATTTTTGAAGTGTTAACCTAAATTTAATAAATTAAAAATTATACCTCACCAGAAGAGGTTAGAGGCGCAATTGACATTAGTAATTATTTTGAGACCGGAAGTCTATGATAAATAATGAAAGGGGAAATTGCCGAAAGAATAAAAACCAAAATTTATTCTTGGGTCTATGTTTAATAGATATAGGACTGTCATTATAGAAATATAATGTTGCGCTATCTCTGGAATGATGAGGGTGTTTAAAAACACCTATCGGTGTTTTTTTGTGTATACACAACATCCTTTTTTTACGCGCAATTATTAATTGTAAAGAAAGGGTGTTTTTTTATGGAAACAGAAAGATTAGTAATTAAATTTGGTGGAGTTAGTTTAAAGGATTATAAAAGACTTAAAAATACTGCGGAAATTATTAAGAAGAATAATGATAAGGAATTAGTTGTTGTAATTTCAGCAATTGGTGAGTCAACAAATGAACTAATAAAATCTGCTAATAAAGCATTAAATGGAAATATTGATTATAAATCGATTAAAGATATTCATATAATAATATGTGAAAAGCTAAATGTAGATTTTAATAAATTAACCATATTATTTAATGAACTTGAAAACTCATTATTAAAAATAAAAAAAAGTGGTGAAATTAAACCAATGGATACTGATTTGATTATGAGTTATGGTGAAAGGTTATCAATTATAGTATTAAGTGAATATCTTAATAATATTGGAATTAATGCAAAATCAGTAAATAGTTGGGAATTAGGGTTTATTACAAATTCAAATTTTTTAAATGCAGAAATTTTACCTGAATCAAGTGAATTAATCAAAGATAATTTAAATGAATTATTAAGTAAAAAGATAATACCTATTATAACTGGTTTTATTGCTAAAGATAAATTGGGTAATATTACAACATTAGGAAGAGGAGGTTCTGATTTATCAGCCTCTTATATAGCATCTTCTATAAATGCAAATAAAGTGGTACTTTGGAAAGATGTAGATGGAATATTATCATCGAATCCAAAACTTATTGATAATACAGTTAAACTTGATGAAATAAGTTTTAGAGAGGCTTCGGAAATGGCTTTTTTTGGAGCTGAAATTTTACATCCGCAATCACTTTTTCCGGTAATAGGTAAAAATATTTCAGTTGAAATAAGAAATTTCTTGAAGCATGAAAATAAAGGGACGATGATTGTTGATAAATTAAAGGAAAATAATCTGAATAAAATTAAAGCAATTTCATATCGTAAAGATGTTACTATGGTACAAATTCGATCAAATAGAATGCTTGGAAATTTTGGATTTCTTTCAAAAGTATTTAAAGTGTTTAATGATTTAGAAATATCAGTTGATATGATAGCAACGAGTGAAGTAAGTATTTCTCTTACTTTAGATGAAAGTCATGATATAGAAAAACTTAAAGAAAACTTAAATGATTTTGCAATTGTAAAAGTTAGTAATAATAATTCAATTGTTAGTTTAATTGGAAACACACAAAAATCAACAAAAATATTTAAACATGCATTTGAAATTTTAAATGAATTTAAAATAGATGTAAAAATGGTTTCGTATGGAGCTTCAAATGTAAATATTTGTTTTATTGTTAAATCAATTGAACTAGAAAAAACAGTGAATGTGTTACATGTTGGATTAATAGAAAGTGAGGGATTGACATGTTAAAAGTCGGACTTGTTGGGTATGGCAAAATGGGACATATGCTTAAAAATTTATCGAATGAATTTAATATCGAAATAGTTTCTATTATTGATCCTACAAATGAAGAAGCAAATTACAAAGAAATTAATGAGAATTCAATAAGTAACTGCGATGTATTAATAGATTTTTCAACACCGAATGGAGTTATAAATAACATAAAAAGAGCAGTAAAACAAAACATACCAATTGTTGTTGGAACAACGGGATGGTTGGATAGTTTAAATGAAATAACAGAGTATGTTGAATTAAATAATGGAGCACTAATTTACGGATCTAATTTTTCGATTGGAGTAAATATCTTATTTCAAATAGTAAATTTTAGTTCGGAACTTTTTAATAAAATACCAGGATATGATGTAGCGGGAAGTGAAATACATCACAGAATGAAAAAAGATATTCCATCAGGAACTGGAAAAACACTAGCTGAAATTGTTTTAAATAATTATGATACAAAAGAAGAAATAGTATATCAACCTGGAAATAGAGAAATAAAAAAAGAAGAACTTCATTTTACATCTTTAAGGCTAGGCGAAATTCCTGGGCTTCATGAAGTTACATTTGATTCAAAAGATGATCAGTTATCAATAAAGCATAATGCAAAAGGTAGAGAAGGATTTGCAAAAGGTGCATTAATGGCTGCAAAATATATTTATGATAAAAAAGGTGTAATTGATTTTGTAAGTAATTTTAGTGAAATTATTGAGGAGGTAAATAATGAAAATTAGCGGTGCATATACAGCTTTAATAACTCCATTTAATAATGAAGGAAACGTAGATTATGAACAGTTAAAGAGAAATATAGAATTTCAAATTGAAAATG
>JAMOQG010000072.1 GCA_027064135.1 Peptostreptococcaceae bacterium
ATAATTACTTAAATCAATAATTTTATCACAACCAAATAACTCTTTTTTAGATAAATTAAATCGTTGATTATGATACTTTATATTTTCTATCTGTTTGTTATTAATTTTTATTGTTTCTAAAAGATTATGTGGCAATTATCATTCCTTGAAACTATTACTTTAAAGGTATTCTTTCTTTTCACTATAATTATTTATTTGACCAATTCAGCTGGATTAATCTTAAATTGTAGCATATTGGCTGTTTCTCTTCCATTATCTCCACCTTTTCTTTGAATAGTTATATTTCCAATTTTAAAACTACCCCTTGGTGTTATAAAAATTTCTCCATTTCCAAAGTGATTTAAGACTTTATTTATTGGTTCTAATACCCAATCGATTTTATCTGTATCTTTTAATTTTAGAATCACTAACATCCATTCAGCAGAAAACTTACCTCTACCTTTTAAAATATCATTTACGATTAATGTTTTATTATCATTGAAAAACTTTAATAATATTTCTTGTTCGTCTTCTGATAATTCATTAGCAAACATTCTTCTAGTATCTCTTGGATTGTTAATTTTTGGAGGTTTTTCACCTGTAAAATATTGTAATAATTTATATACATCACTTGGAATATCCCAAAGTTCCTTATAGCTTTTTAACCATCTCTTATCAACCTGATTAAATCCTTTTGGATTTGATACAAGTTTGACTTGTAAATTTTGAATATCTGTTAAACTTTTTAGTTTTATTTCAATTTTTATCTCTACTTGAATATCTGCTTTAAATAAGCCTTTAACTTTTGTAGCTTTGACGCTTTCAATGTCTCTTAAATCATAATCCATAGCTTTTAACCAAAGCTGTGCAAGTTTACTATCTTTCCAATTATTAAATTCGTCTATTGTAAAATCTTCATTTTTAAAACCATTCTTAGCAGTTTCTGAACCTCTATTGATTAATATTTCCTTTTCTGTCATTATATTACCCCTACTGATTTCATTAAATTTTTACTTATTTCTTCTATAACAGTAGATGTCATAGCATTACCAGATTGTTGTAAAAGTTTTGAATTTGATATTTTACCTTTTACTTTATTAGCATATTTTTTTGGAAAATTTTGTAATAATAAAGCTTCATATCCTGATAATTTTTTAAATTTACCATTTTTAACATATAAAATACCATGTCGTCCTCTTCTCAATGTTGGAGTTTTTTCATGGTAAATTCTTAAATCAGATTGTCTTGTATCTATTACTGTATATTCTTTTGATAAAAGATCATTTATATTGTATTTATCTTTATTATATTTATTATCTAAATATTTTAAAAATGTTTTATATGAAGATAATTTATCATCAAAAACTAATTCTTCATTATCAATTAAACAATCTTGTAAATATTTATTATCTCCACTATAAACTTTAGGAAATTCATATTTAAAATCATCATTAATTAAATCTTTTTGTATCCCTACAAAATAAACTCTTTCCCTCATTTGTGGAACACCAAAATTTAAGCTATTTAAATTTTCATGATATACTTTATATCCTGCGTTATCTAATAATTCTAAAACTATTTTTAAAGTATTACCTTTATCATGATTGATTAAACCTTTTACATTTTCTAAAATAAAGTATTTTACATTTTTAGCTTTTAGTATTTTAACTAAGCCATAAATAACTTGACCTCGTTCTTTATCTTTCAGTCCACATCTAGTACCAATTATTGAAAATGTTTGACAAGGAAAACCGCCAACCATAAAATCAAAATCTGGTAAATCATCAGGATTTATTTTCATTAAATCACCATAATTCTTTTCATCTTTACCAAAAAAATGTTTATATGTTATCTCTGCATCTTTATTAATTTCACTAAAACCAAGACATGACATACCTAAGTTTTCAAGTCCAATTCTACCACCACCAATTCCAGCACAAAAATCTATAAATCTAATATTTTTCATCTTATTTATAAAGACAATTCTTTCTCTCTTTTAATCAGTGCTTTAACCCCATTATACATATCTTGAACACATTCAACTTCGCTCACTCCAAGTCGTCTTTTATTGCTAATATCAAAAATCCCATCTTCGCTATCAGAGTGTTCTCCGTGAATTCCT
This sequence comes from Peptostreptococcaceae bacterium, assembly GCA_027064135.1. GTDB lineage: Bacteria > Bacillota > Clostridia > Peptostreptococcales > Acidaminobacteraceae > HSG29. The sequence goes on from JAMOQG010000072.1 coordinate 2,102, forward strand.
CTTATTTGAACGCTATATTTATCTGCTATTGCTTTAAATTCATCCATATTATGACTAAGATTAGGCAATTTTATATGAACACTAGCTCTTATGGCTGTACCAAGATTTGTTGGGCAACTAGTTATATATCCTAGATGTTTATCATATGCAAATTCAATTTTCTCTTGAAGCTTTTCTATTGCTAAGACAAGTCTTGTAAAAACCTCTTTAATATCTCCACCCTGTTGCATAGATATAATTCTAAGTTGATCCTCTTCATTTATCCATAATAAAAATGTTTTATCAGAATTATGAAAGATTCCCCTTGCATTTGGCCAGTCTCTATTTAATCCAGCACTTTGCAAAAAT
>JAMOQG010000073.1 GCA_027064135.1 Peptostreptococcaceae bacterium
CGAGACTATTGCTACGGTTAAAGTAACAGTTAAAAAGCCTAAATTTGACCCAACTCAAACTACTGTAGAAGCAGATCCAATTGATATTTTAAAATGCTATGAAAGTGAGATAACAGTTACTTTAATAGATGAACTAGGAGATATGTTTTTAGGTAAGAGTGATGTTGAAATTTATAAAGAAAATTTTAATCATCATAATAGAATTGGATTTGAAAATGACATTGAAGATGGAACATTTACTAAAAATATTTTCTTTAGAAATGTAGGAGATTATGAGATATTGGCAAAAGTAGATGTTGATCATGATGGATATGGTCCATTTGAATTAACTAATACTGCAACAGTAAATGTTGAAGAATTTAGTTCAAGTTTTTCTACACTTGCTGTAGATAAAGTGAAAGCAGGATTTGGAGATGAAATATTAGTTACTGTAGTACCAAAGGATACAGTTGCAGAAAATATTGAACCGAAATATGAAGTTGATGATCAATATGAAGTTAGAATATTTGATAATAATTTAGGTTTATTAGTAAATAATCCTGAAGATGGTATATATACTGCAACAAGTACTATGCCAGATACTGAAGGAACTCATACTTTTAGAGCTGAGGTATTCGTTAGAGTATGTGGACCACAAAATGGTGTTGCAAGTGAAGATATTGTAACTGATGAATGTGGTGGCGGATGTGGGCCACATTTCCATCATGTTTGGTTACCTGTAGATACTGAAGTTGATGTAGAAGTTGTTGAAACATGGAAAGTATATTTTAATAAAGCAAACGATGATATTCCTGTGACAGTACATAAAGATGTACTTAATGGCGATACAGTTGGACCTATTGCAGAACCAACATATGGTTTGCATGAATTTAAATATTGGCATGAAGATGGCAATGTACCTTCATCAGAAACTGTTTTCCCTACAATGTTTGATTTTGGCACTGAAATAACACATGATGTATCATTAATAGCAGAATGGCAAAAAAAATACACAGTATCATTTAATCCTGCCGGAGGCGAAGGTGAAGGCTTAGGAGATCAAATTATATTAGAAGGTGAAAATGCAGTTAGACCACCAGACCCAACAAAATATGGGAAAATGTTTAAATTTTGGGTTGTAGACGAAATGAGAGAATTTGCAGTTAGCGAAGATGAAGTAACAATTGAGCAAAGTGGTTTTGATTTTGAGTATACTCCAATAATTGCTCCTATTATTTTAAAAGCTCGTTGGAGAGATGCACCTAATTTCTGGATTACAGTGGATGGGCATCATGATGTATATTTTAATGGTGATCAATTAACTGATAATTATGATGATAATTGGGCAACAGTTGATGCTCATATTGTAGAGTTAGAAGAAGATAATTTAATTGCTGTAAAAGGATGGCAAAGAGAAAATAGTTGTAATATGATGCCTGGTTTCATTGCATCTTTGGACATTGGAGAAGGTGAACCAAGAGTTGAAACAAATGGCGATTGGTATTATACAACTACAGAACCTGAAGGTAATAAATGGAAAAACAGAAAAACTTACCATCCACCAGCAGGTGAGATATGGTATAAAGCATTTGATATTACATCGGATGGAACAGTGCCAAGCTATTGGCCAAGTATGTCAAGTGGAAATGCTCACTGGATATGGGCACATGATACAGACAATATTGAATTTAGAACAGAGTGTTTAGGTGAACCAATAGCATACGAATCACCTGTATGGTTTAGAAACTTAACAGTTAGGAACTATGATGAATATGAAGTAATATTTGATATTACAGGTGGTGAAGAACCAGCACCAGATACTCAATTTATTGGATGGGGTGGATATGCTGAAGAGCCAGAAAATGATCCAATTAGAGTTGGATATGAATTTATGTATTGGACTGAAGATAATATTCATGCAATAACTACAATAGAAAGATCATGGAGAATGCCATTTGATTTTGAAAATACTAAAATTAAAAATAATACTCGATTATATGCATTCTGGAAAGAAAGAGAAGATGTAAAAGTAAGATTTGTAAAGAATAATTACGAAGGTGGAAAAAATAAATGGGTAGCATATAATGATTTTGTAACTCCATTGGATCCTGAACCTACATTTGAAGGTTATAGATTTGATACTTGGGTACAAACAAATCTAGATGTTGAGGGTGAAGTAAGAAGTTATCCAAGACCTGTAGAGGGAGAACCTTTCGATTTTGAAGATACTCGTATTACAGATTTTACAAAATTAAAAGCTAGATGGATTAAAACTTATACTGTTGCATTTGATACAGATGGTGGTAGTGCAGTTGGTCCATGGACTGTTGATGAAGGAGTCAGTTATGGTGCACCAGAACCACCTACTAAATCTGGATATACATTTGATTATTGGAAAGAAGTAACAGCAGGAGAAGATCAAGGCGAGCTCTCTGAAGAAAGTGTAGAAGAGTATGTAAATCAAGATCCATTTGAATTCCCAGCAGAATTTTATAATGACACTGATTTATTAGCTGTATATATTAAAGATCAACCAAGAACTAAATCATATTCACCAAATGCAGTTAATGATAGTTTAACTACAGATATGAATACACCTGTAAGTGTAAGCACTTCAAAATTAATGAGTAATGATAGCCATGCTAATAGTTTTGAATCGGTACAAAGTGCAGTTAATGGAACTGTTAAATTAAGCGGTAGCACAGTTAAATTCACTCCAGATACTGATTTTGCAGGAGAAGCAAAATTTAAATATACAATTGGATATAAAGGAAAAACTGATACTGCTACAGTAACTATTACAGTAAATGCAGTAATTATTGAAGAAGAGACTCCATTAGGTGCTTCAAATAGGTATATCATTGGAGATGAAAATGGTAATGCAAGAGCATTTGATCCAGTAACTAGAGCAGAACTTGCTACAATGTATGCTAGATTATTAAGCTTGAATTATCAAGCAACTACTATTCCAAGATATATGGATGTTTATTCAACAATGTGGCATGCAAATTACGTTAATATCTTAAAAGAAACTGGAATATTAGTAGGAAAAGATGATATATTTGATCCAGAAGGATTAATTACAAGAGCAGATTTGGCTTCAAGTATTGCAAGATACTATGAATTTGTTGGAGAAACATTTGAACCAACAGCAAGTGGGTTGACAGATATTGAAGGCCACGTTGCTCAAAGTGATATTGAAATTGTAGTAGCTCAAGAAATTATGGGTGCTTACACAGGAACATTATTCTTACCTGATAGATTGATTTCTAGAATTGAAACAATTAAAATATTGAATAAATTATTTGATATTCAACCTAGAATACCTGAAAAACCAACATTTAAAGATATGACTACTAAATCATTTGGTTTTGAAGCTATTGAAGCAGCTGCTGAAGATACAATATTTACAACTAAGTAATAAATAAATTTTGGAATTGGAAGTTAATCATTTGATTGACTTCCTTTTTCTTGTCTTGCACAGAACATTAGTTTGATGTATAATGTAATTGGAGGTAAACTATGGAAAAAATATTATTTATTGCAGAAAAACCTGATGTTGGAAAAGAATTAGCAAAATATTTTGGTACTAATACTAAAATGAGAAATGGCTATATTGAAAGTGATAATTATATTTTCACTTGGGGATTTGGTCATATCTTAGAACTTGTAATGCCAGAAGAGTATAATAAAAAATATAAAAAATGGATTGTAGAAGATTTACCAATAATTCCTAATAAATATAAACATAAAGTTTCAAGCGGAAAGAAAGAACAATTCAATATATTAAAATCTTTAATACATAGAAATGATGTTTCTGAGATTGTTAATGCTTGCGATGCTGATAGAGAAGGGGAGCTAATATTTAGATTGATTTATTATTATTCATTGCCACCTAAAGAAAAAAAGGTTACTAGAATGTGGTTTGATACAAAAGAAAAAAGTGAATTAATAAAATCATTTGAAAATAGAATGAGCCTTAATTCATATAATCAAATATATGAAGAAGCTATTACAAGATCAATTATTGATTGGTCTATGGGAATTAATTTTTCACGTCTTTATAGTGTTTTATATCCAGATGTGTATAGTGTTGGTCGTGTTCAAACTCCTACATTAAAACTTATTGTAGATAGAGAAATGGAAATCAAGAATTTCATTCCAAAAGATTATTATGTAATTGAAGGATTTTTTGAAAATCAAAAAACTGAAATGTATTTTGATAATAAAGTTTCAAATACTGCAATTTATGATTTAGAAAAAGGTAAAAATATATATGAAGATTTAAATAAATCAGTTGAAAAAGGAATAATTGATAAAATAGATAAAAAAAGAGAAACGAAAATAGCTCCAAAATTATATGATTTATCTGCATTACAACAAGATGCAAATAAAAAGTTTGGATATAGTCCGAAAGAAACATTAAATATTGCACAGGAATTATATGAAAAGAAAAAATTATTATCATATCCAAGAAGTGATAGTAGATATTTAAAAAATGCTATGAAAAGTGAAATAATTTCAATTTTTAATGGTATAGCAAAAACAATACCTAATGAAATTATTAATGAAATTAAAGAAAATAATTTAGAATTTAATAATAGAAATTTTAATGATAAAAAAGTTGATGGTCATAGAGCCATTACACCTACAGCATCTTCAAGAAATATTAGAACATTAAGTATTAAAGAAAAAAATATTTATACTTTAGTAGCAAATAGATTTTTAGAACAATATTTAGGGGATTATATTTATAATTTAACAAAAGTTTATATTAAATTTGAAGGATATGATTTTTATACTAAAGCTTCACAAAATGTTAATTTAGGATGGAAAAAAGTAAGTTCTAAAACAAATGAAAATTATTTGCCAACTGATTGGCTAGAAAATAAAGAAGTTGAAAAAACTGATATAATTTTACAAAGTAAAAAAACTAAACCCAAAGCTAGATATACAGGTCAAAGTATATTGAAAACAATGAAAAAATATAATTTAGGTACTCCTGCTACACAAGCTGATATTATCGAAAAATTGAAACAGAAAAAATATATTGTTAATAAGAAAAAAGAATTTGTTGCATTAGAAAAAGGTATAATTTTAATTAATGATATTGTTGATGAAAAAATAAAATCAGTTGAATTAACAAAACAGATGGAAGGGCAATTGAAATTAATAAGAAAAGGTGAATTTACAAGGAATGAATATATTGAAAATGTGCATGAATATGTAAAAGAAGTAATTAACAATACGGAAGTTAATAATGAATTAAAATCTATATTAAATAAACAAGTAAATACTACATATAATAATGAAGTAATAGGTATTTGTCCTATTTGTGGTAGTGAAGTAGTAGATATTAAATCTAATTATTTTTGTTCTAATAATGAATGTAAATTTGCATTATGGAAAAATGATATTATTTTTAAAAAATTTAAAAATACTATTACTTTATCACGAGCGAAAACAATTTTAAAAAACAGAAAAGTAAAAATTAAAAATGTTGGTGTTTTTAATTTAATAATTAATGATAAAGATAGTAAATATTTAACTAGTTGGAAAATAGATTTTGAAAATAACAATAAAAAATGAGATAAATTATATCTCATTTTTTACTATTATTTTTTTAATAAAATTTTAGTAAGTTTCTTTTTTGAAGGAATAGATCCTGCAAAAATAACTTTTTCATCAATTACTAGGCCGGGTAATGCCATAATTCTATAACTTAAAATAGCTTTCATATCTTGAACTTTTTCAATATTTACATCTAAATTTTCAGAATTTACTACTTCAGTAACTAAATCGTAAAGCTTGCCACATTTTGCACATCCAGTTCCTAATATTTTAATATCCATTAAATTCTCCTTTTTCAATACGTTTTATTAAATTGAAAACTTTTTCTTGAATTTCATCTCTAGCTTTTTCAAATTCTTTAATATCTTTACCCGAAGGATCATCAATACCCCAATCTTCAGTGAATCTATTTGGAACAAAAGGGCATTGTACATTGCATCCCATTGTAATTAAAATATCTAATTCTTCTGGAATATCAGTTAGAAGTTTAGGGTATTGACTTTTTATATTAATTCCTAAATCTTCAATTACTTTTACAGCTTTTTCCTTGACCTGCGGATATTCTTCAGTTCCAGCAGAATAAATTTCTATTTCAGTATTTTTATTATAGTGTTTCATTAATGCTTCAGCCATTTGAGAACGGCATGAATTATGTACACATACAAATGCTATTTTCATATTTCCTCCTATAAAATATAATTAAATAAATAACCTACCATTAAAATTGATGTTCCTGTAATAGCAACAAATATTGCTATTAATTTTGGTTTAATAACTTGTTTTAATAAAATCATTTCAGGTAATGATAATGCAACAACACTCATCATAAAAGCAAGCCCTGTACCAACTCCAACACCTTTACTAATTAATGCTTCTATAATTGGAATAACGCCTACAGCATTTGAGTACATTGGAATTCCTGCTGCAACAGCAACAAATACAGCAAATGGGTTATTAGGACCAGCATATTCTGCTAGGAAATTATTTGGAACAAATCCATGTATCAATGCTCCAAGAGAAATACCAATAATTACAAATTTCCATACTCTTCCAACTATATCTTTAACTTGCCCAACTGAAAAATCAATTCTATCCTTAAAACTACTTTCAGGAATAAAATTTTCTTGAGCTTGCATTTCATAAATGTATTCTTCAACTAAATGTTCTAAATGTAATTTTGAAATTAAAAATCCTGATATAATACCAATAAACATACCGGATAAAGTATAAATAACAGCAATTTTTAAACCAAATGTTAAAAATAAAAATCCTATTGCTATTTCATTTACTATGGGTGATGTTATTAAAAAAGTAAATGTTACACCTAATGGTATACCTGATTCTACAAATCCTATAAAAATAGGTACAGTTGAACAAGAACAAAAGGGTGATACAACTCCTAAAGCAGCGGCGATGACATATGCCACTGAACTATGAAATCTATTTAATGTTTCTTTCACTTTCTCAGCAGGGAAAAAACTTCTTACCATTGATATTAAAAATATCATAACGCTTAAAAGAATTATTATTTTTAAAGTATCATATAAGAAAAAATGCACACTTCCACCTAAACGAGAATTTGGATCTAGTTTCATTAAATCATAAACGATATAGTTAATTAAATTAATCACAGTCACAACCTCCTGATATAAATTTGTTTTCTTCTACTTTAGAAAAATAAATTTCAAGTTTTTTAAAAGTATTACCATTAATAGAATAATGATGCCATTTTCCAACTTTTGTAATATTGATAAGCTTTGCCTCTTCTAGAATTTTCATATGATGCGATATAGTAGATTGTGTTAAGTTTAGTTTTTCGATAATTTTACATGCGCACAAATTATTATTATTTAACATATTAATAATACTAAGCCTTGTATCACTAGCAAGTGCTTTAAATATATTTACTTTATTCATAGGTCTCCTTTCATATCGATACATCGACAACTATCGATATAAGAATAACAAAAAAAATCTTTTAAGTCAAGCATTATCTTCTCAAAATAAAAGCATTTGGAACGGGGCGTTCATAATTGTCAGATGGTTTATTAAGAAGAGAAGAGTCATAATAAAAAGAAGATGATCCTCCACCGTCAAGATTATAAGCATCAATAATACCAAATTCAAGTAATTTATCTTGAATAGTTTCTAAAGTAACTCCACTAGAATATCCAGGTTGTCTTCCATCAATTACTATTAATAACAAATCTTCATTTGCAAATTTTCCTATGATAGTTCTAGGGTGTTTTCTATTACGCCAAAAAATTGGAATTAATTGTTTTTCACTATTTTTTAATAATATTGGAACAAAGCTTACGCCTTCATTTATATTTGTTTTTTCAATATTAGTTTCATAATTAAGAGTTTTTCCAATTAAGTGTCCGTTATTATCAATACCTGTTATAAAAAAACCATCTTCATTTACAGGTATGGAAGAAATTAAATTTCCATTTGAAATTATTGTTCCAACCGTTTGAGTAAATGGTTTATTATTTAACGAAGTTTTAAAGAATCCTCCGCCATTTATTGCTAGAATAGCATCATTGTTTTTAGCTATTTCAGAAGTTGGAAGTTTTTCTCCTAATGTATTATTTGCTATTTTTAATTTAAAATATTCAGGGTTAATGAGTTTGATTTTTGCCATATATCCCTTATAATTACCATTTTCAATATTGTAAACATCTAATTTGTAATTACTTGTGTAATTTTTAAAAATAGAATCACCTAATTTTAAATTTACTAGATAATCATATGTTATTAAAGTGAATGTTGATTTTTTTCTTACTATATTAATAGATGAGTTGATCTCGTTAATTAATTCATCATATTTATTATAATTATTATTCAAATTATTCACTATTTTTTTTGATGTGTTGATAGAATCATTAATATTAAAATTTATTTCATTAATTGATTCGATTGAGTGAAACGAATTACTTCCAATGTAATTTTCCATTTGATAAAAATATTTTTCTGTTTGGTTGTCAAAATTATATAAGATTAAAACTAAAACTATTAATGGAGCCAAAAAGAAAAATAGAACAATATTAATCTTTGACATTTGGCGCCTCCTGCAATATTTGTATGTTTTTAGTTAAATTATCAATTTCATTTGAAAGAAGTTCAATTTTCTCATTTATCGTATCTTTAATTAAAATATCTTCTTTTGTATAAGATTCAAAATGCTCTAAATAACTATTTAAATCAACTATTTGATCTTGAATTTTAATTATTTCATTCTTTAAATCTACAATTTCATTATTTAAATTCTCAATTTGTGAGTTAACAGAATCGAAATTTCCACTATTGATCTCTTCAACAGTGTTTAATTTCTCTATTACAGTGTTTAATTTAACATCAATATAATCTTTTACATAAAAATAACCATAATAAATTGCTGTTCCCCAAATGAAAATCAGTAGAATGAAAAAGATAATATTAAAAACAAGTTTTTTATTGATTTTTTTTGAATGTTGTTTCATAATGCCTCCAAAATAACTAAATATTTAATTCGAAATAAAATTCAACACCATCTATAAGATTATTTACCCCATAATTTCCGTTATGATGGTCTATAATTACTTTTACTATATATAGTCCAAGTCCTGTTGAACCAGATTCTCTATTTCTTCCTTGATCAACTTTATAAAAACTTGTCCATATTTCTTCAATAGATTCTTCTGGTATATTTATACCAGAATTATAAACAGATAATCTAATTTTATTTTCATATTCACTAATTGAAATTTTTAGTTCTTTCTTTTCATCAATATGTCTTAGAGCGTTATTAATAAAATTAGTAATAACTTCTTCAATTTTATTTTTATCTGCTTTAACATCTATAATATCATTTTTATTTGTCGTTATTATAATTTGATTATCTTTAAATATTTTATTGTATTTATATAAAATTTCATCTAAAAGACTTGATAAATCGATATTTTCTAAATTTAAATTTGTTTCGCCAGATTCCATATCTGATAATTCTAAAAGTTCTTTAACAAGTCGATCCATTTTTTCAGTTTCATCTATAATAATATTAACATATTCATCTTTGTTTTCATTTATATTATATAGAAGACCTTCTGAATAACCTCTAATTAATGCAATAGGTGTTTTAAATTCATGCGAAATATTTGCAATAAATGTTTTCCTTAAATTTTCAAGTTTAATTTTCTCGTTAATATCTTCATTAAGTTTATTAATAGTTTCTTCTAAAGTATTAGATAAATAATTCATATTTTTACCGAGTGTACCAATTTCATCTTCGCTTTCCATTAAAAATTTATTATCAAATTTAAGATTTGCAATTGATTTAGCTTGATTATTTAGCATTATAATTGGTTTAGTAAATCTTTTTGCAAAAATATATGAAAAAATACCACCTAGAAATATTGTGATTATTGAAATATATAGATAAAAAGTTAAATTGAATTTTGCAGATGTATTTATTATTTCAACAGGTGATTCCATTAATAAAATTTTTCTGTTTTCTAAAATATAGATTAATCTTAAGAAATTACTATTGGAAATTTCATTATAATATATTGTAAAAGAATATTTTTCATTACTATTTTCAATTGAAAGTTTTTCCATTTCTTGTCTAAATGAATTATTATATCTTCCTTTTCCCATAATTACATTTCTATTTGGATTGTTTACAAGTTGTGGAGCATAGTAAATAATATAGCCATTATTTTCAGTAAGCAGATTGATATATTCTTCTGCACCATTCATATCATTTTTATCAACAAATTCTTCTATTTTTTTAGCTCCGTTAATAAGTTCTTTTTTTTGATTGCTAATATAAAATTCCTTAAAAAGTTTAGAATTAATAGAAAAACCAATAAATGTAGTTAATAATAAAATTGAAACTATAGATATAAATAATTTAAATTGAATTGATTTTCTCATTCTACACCTCAATTGTATATCCTATACTTCTAACTGTTTTTATTTTATCTGAAAAAGGAGAAATCTTTTTTCTAAGTCTTTTAACATGTGTGTCAATTGTTCTTTCATCACCATAATAATCATAACCCCATACACTATTTAATATCTGTTCTCTTGTAAGAGCGATGTTTTTATTTTTAAGTAGATAAATTAATAAATCATATTCGATTGGTGTTAAAATTACTTCTTTGTTTTCAATATAAAATTTATGTGCCATTGAATCAAGTGATATCCAATTATATTCTATTTTTGATGTAGTTTCAGATATAATTGATTTATTTAAAAGAGTACGTATTCTAGCTACCAATATTTTCATATTGAAAGGTTTAGTAATATAATCATCTGCACCTAAATCAAAACCAAATAATTCATCAGATGTTTGACTTCGTGCAGTAAGCATTATTACTGGAACTAGTGGCATTTCAGTTTTAAATTCTCTTAGTAGACTCCAACCATCTCTAATTGGCAAATTTACATCAAGAATTACAAGTGATATATTTTTTGTATTATAAAATAAATCAATCGCTTCATCTCCATCAAAAGCTTGTATAATTTCATAATTTTCAGTAACTAAAAAATCTTTTATTAAATTAGACATTCTTATTTCATCTTCAACTACTAAAATTTTATTTCTCATAAACCACCTCTTTAATCATATTCCTATTATACCATTTATTTTTATATTAAAACTTTAATATGGCATCTATGTGTCAAATAATAATTTTTGTAGATATTTATTAATTTAAAAGATATAATAATATAAATGGAATGGGGGAGATATGGCAATAGAAGATGTAAGAGAATATTTTAAACAGTTTAATCGAGAAAATGATGTTATTGAATATGATGTATCAACTGCGACTGTAGCATTGGCTGCAAAAGTTGTTGGAGTAGAAGAGGGTCAGATTGCAAAAACTTTAGCATTAAATATTAAAAGTGGGTCTATTCTTGTTGTTCTTGCGGGAGACCACAAATTAAATCATTCTAAATTCAATAAAGAATTTGGATGTTCAATTGAAATGGTGAAATTTAAGGATGTTAAAAAAGTTACTGGTCATCCAGTAGGTGGGGTTTGTCCATTTGGAAACAATAATGGATTAAAAATATATTTAGATATTTCATTAAAGAATTATGATTATGTATTTCCAGGTTGTGGCAGTGAAAACTCAGGAATAAAATTAACTAATGAAGAATTAAATAAATATTCAAATAATACTAAATGGGTTGATGTTTCGGTGCCATTATAATTCTTTAGGTGAGAA
>JAMOQG010000074.1 GCA_027064135.1 Peptostreptococcaceae bacterium
TGAAAATCAAGTATTAGAGATTACAAAAGCAAAATATAAAAAACAGATTGATGAAAAAGATATAAAAACAGAATATATTATGGGTAATGATTGCACACTCTGTGGAAGATGTGTTGATGTTTGCCATGCTGATGCTCTTAAATTTGATTTTAGATTGAAAAGTTTGGTGTAGAATATCTCATGGAAAATGATAAAAATACTATATTTCTTGCCATAGATGAAAATACTATATTTCTTGCCATAGTAGTAAGCTTAGTAATTTATGGTCTGATAATATTTGTGATTATCCTCTATACTATAAGAAAAGAGAGGATAAAGACAGCATTAAATAAATCAAAATCAGAAAGTCTTCTCTCTTCTGAAAATAATAATACAGTTCATACTTTTAAAAATAAAACTGTTAAGCATTTTGATTATATTATCATAAAAAAGTATAAAATATTTGAAAATTTTAAATTAGAAAAATTAAATCGTATTAATATTTTTGCAGGATTTAATAATAGTGGGAAAACTACACTTTTAGAAGCTATATATTTATTAATCCAACAAAATAATATGGGTGCTCTTTTTGATATAATAAAAGTTAAAAATAAGTTAAATGAACTAACTACATTATATTTAACTAATAATATAATTAATAACATAGAAATTTTAGGTCAATTTAATGGTGTAAAAGTAACCATAGATCTTGAGAAGTTTGAAGCTATTGATATTAATAAAAATGACTATCTTGCTTCTTATAAAATAAACTCTTCTATAGATGATGATTTTTTGGATAATACAATTCATATATTTAATGAAAATTCATTAGAAAGAAGATATGAAAGAATTGAAATTTTATGTAATAGTATATTTAAAAGTCCATATTTTTATAATCAAGATGAAATTGTAGAAACATATAGTAAAAGTTTAAAATCTGGAGAAATTGACGAAATTATCACTTTTATTCAAAAACATATTGATAGTAATATTATAGGAATTTCTCATGATGGTATTAATACTTTTATTGTAAAACATAAAATTCCTATTAATAGTCCAGAACTCACAAGCTATGGAGAGGGATTACAAAGAATATTTGAAATCGCTCTATCTTTTGCTTATTGTAAAAATGGAGTACTTTTAATTGATGAATTTGAAACAGCAATTCACTACTCATTACTTGTTGATTTTACAAAGTTTATTCAAGAGTTGGCTATTAAGTTTAATGTTCAAGTTTTTATTACTTCTCATTCTAAAGAATGTATTGATGCTTTTGTAAATAATGGAGTTCATAATGAAGATATATCAGCATATTTATTAGACAATATAAGCAATAATATTGAAGCAATATATATTGATGGTGAAGAACTAAAGGAATATATTGATAGTACTGATTTTGATTTGAGAGGTCAGTATGATTAATAAATATATAATTGTTTTTTGTGAGGGTGACCATGATATAGCATTTTTATCAAAGATATTATTTGTACATGGATTTACTTCTTATGGAAAGAGGGTAAATGAATTTGATAAACCACTAAATAATCTTTATATTAAAAATTTATCTCAAAAGAAAATAGGAGATATGGAGTTTAAATTTCAAAGACCAAAAAGAAAAGTTCCTTATATTGTGCTAATTAAAAATGATATATTAGTAATTTTTCATAATTTTGATGGAGATGGAAATTTTACAAAAGATGGTGCAAAATCTATAATCAAAATGTATATTGATTTAAATAAAGAGAATAGACGAAAGATTGATAAGTATGAAAAGTTGAATTATAGGTTTTTATACTTTTTAGATTCTGATGATAAAGGTGTGGATAATAGATTAAGCGAATTACAAAAATCAATAGAGATAGATACATTTAATAGTCATGTAGTATACAAATATAAAGATTATGAAATTGGGGCTTATATTTTTTATGATGAAACAAATAGTGATAAATATGGGAAACTTGAAGATATTTTATTAAATTTAATGAAGAAATCAAATGAAAAAGTATTTGCAAATAGTACGGAATATATTAATAAAAACATATTAGAAACAAAAAGACAAAAAAAATTTATTTATATACAAGATAGAGAAGAATATATAGGAAGAGTAGAGTTTAAAAAATCAAAATCTATTATTTCTTCTGCTGGACAATTGCAATTTTCTGGTTCTAGCAATGCTGTTATTATTGCCAATAGTGATTACATTAAAAAAGATGATATTTTAAATAGCCAAGTTTGTCAAGATATTATAAAATTATTTAAATAGGAATAATATGATAAAAGTAAACAATCTAACAAAAAAATTTGGTGAGCATATATCACTAGATAATATAAATTGTGAGTTTAAAAAAAATGACTATATTGCACTAATGGGTGCAAATGGTGCAGGTAAAACCAC
>JAMOQG010000075.1 GCA_027064135.1 Peptostreptococcaceae bacterium
ATAATAGGTGATAATAAAATACAAAGAGATTTATATAGCGCATATATAATAAAAAATGTAAACATAGAAGACAGAAAAACAATAAACAGAGAAAAAATGATAGAAGAATTTGAAAACTTTAATAAATTACACAAAAAAGAAATAGAAAGATTAGAAAACTTAAAAAAAAGGAAACATAAATTAATAAGCAGTTTTGGAATATAGAAAAAAAATAAAAACAATAAATAAAAACAATAAACAAGAAAAAAAACAACAAAAAAAGGTTTTGAATTGAGCCTTAAACTATCGCTAATGTATTCAAAAGAATACTTGGTAGTGAAATTCTAACGGTATTTAAGCGAGTTCATATATGTTGTAACTTAATGGTTTTAATTAAGTGAGAGTATTTGAGAAGCTTAATGAAGTTAGAACCACGTGATTTCAATCATGTGAGCTTCAGATTACGCCAAAAGAGATTGTAATTTATTATTTAAAACGAATTAATGAGAATAAAGATTTAAATGCAATTATTTCATTAAATCCAGATGTAATACAACAAGCTTTGAAATTAACTAATGTGAATTCTAATAAAGTCCTTTATGGAATACCAATAATATTAAAAGATAATATTGCAACTAAAGATAGAATGCCTACAACTGGAGGAGCTTCAGTTTTAAAAGATTCTTTTGTACAAAGAGATGCTTTTATAGTTGAAAAATTAAGAAACGCAGGTGCAATAATTTTAGGAAAAGCAAATTTAAGTGAATGGGCAAATTTTATGAGTAGCAATTTTTGTAATGGTTATTCAGCAACAGGTGGACAAACAAAAAATCCTTTCGGAATGTTTGATGTTGGAGGATCGAGTTCAGGTTCCGCTGTAGCAGTTGCGTCATATTTATGTCCAATTGCGATAGGAACTGAAACTTCTGGATCATTAATTTATCCTGCAAATCAAAATAATGTTGTTGGATTAAAACCAACTGTAGGTTTAGTCAGTAGAGATTTAATAATTCCTATTTCAGAAAATCAAGATACAGCTGGACCAATTGCAAATACTGTTTCAGATGTTGCAAGAGTGTTAGAAGTTATTAGTGGTGAAGATAAAAATTATTTAGAGTATATTGGTGAGTCTATAAAGAATCTTAAAGCAGGTTTTTTAAATGATAAATATGTAAAAAATGAATATAGAGAAAATGATGAAGATATACTAAATGAAGCGAAAGAAATATTGCAAAATGAAGGAATGATAATAAAAAATATTATGTTTGAAAAAGAAGTGTATGAAATTAATTTATTTGATTTGCTTCTTTTTGAATTCAAAAGAGATTTAAATATTAAAAAAATAGTAGAATATAATAAAAAAGATAAAGAAAATTATATGCCATATGGTCAAGATATTATTGAAAAGTCTTCAAATAATAATATTTCAATCTCACAATATAATGATTTATTAAAAACAAATACTTTAATAAGTAGAGGGGCATTAGATAAAGCATTTAAAGAAGTTGATGTTGTAATTAGTTTATCAAATTACGCTTCAAGAGTATATGCGTGCGCAGGTTATCCAGCAATTAATATTCCGGCAGGATTTAGAAAAAATGGTGAACCTATTGGTATTACCATAATTGCTAATAAATATGAAGAAGATAAACTAATTAAAATTGGTTATGCATATGAGCAAAAAACACATAAAAGGAAACTATTAAAAAAATGTAATGATGGGTGATAAAATGTAAATTCATGAAATAAGTGCTAAATCAATATTAAGAAAACATAAAAGAATTGATTCTTGGTTTATTTCTAAATATGGAATTAATTTGTATCGCGGATGCTCTCATGATTGTGCTTACTGTGATGGAAGGGCTGAAGGATATTATGTTGAAGGTGATTTTTCAAAAGATATTACTGTAAAAATTAATGCTGAAGAATTATTAAATAGAGAGCTTGATAGATCTAGAAAAAGAAAATTAATGTCAAATTGTTTTATTACTTTAGGCGGTGGGGTTTCAGATGCTTATCAGCATATTGAAAAGAAGTATGAGCTTTCAAGAAAAACATTATTGCTTATAGAAAAATATAATTGGCCAGTACATATTTTAACTAAATCAGATTTAGTTTTAAGAGATCTTGATATTATAAAAAGAATAAATGAAAAATCAAAAGCTATAGTAAGCTTTAGTTTTTCAAGTGTTGATGATGAAATAAGTAAAACATTTGAACCGGGTTCATCTCTTCCGTCGAAACGATTAGAAGCAATGAAAAAAATAAAAGAAGCAGGAATAACAACTGGAATATTTTATATGCCAGTAATTCCACTTATAACAGACAGTAAAAAACAAATGGAAGAGACGCTTAATAAATGTAAAAATGCAGGCGCAGAGTTTGTAATATTTGGTTCAATGACGTTAAAACCTGGAAGGCAAAAAGAATATTTTATGAATATTATAAAGGTGCATTATCCAATGTATGTTGAGAGGTATAATAAGCACTATTTAGATAACAATAAATATGGAGTTCCAAGCCATGAATATAGAGCTTATATACATAAGTAATTTAAAAAAATAGCAGATGAATTAAATATACCGATTAGAATTCCATCAAATTATTTTAATGAAATTTTATCTAAAAAAGATTTAACATCAATAATTTTAGATCAAATGGGGTATCTTTCAAGAGTAAATAATTTAAAAAATAATTTCAGCTATGCATCATATCAAATTTCTTTATTGAAAACTGATATTGAATTATTATCTTTTGAAGAATTAAGTAAAATTAGTGGTATAGGAAATAAAAATGCTAAAATAATAAAAGAAATAATTGAAACAGGAAGATGTAAAAATTATGAAAAACTGTTAAGAATTAATTAATTGTTTAGGAGGACAAATGAAAATTTTGCATTGTTCAGATATACATTTAGGTAAAAAACCATTTGGTTCAAAAGAGTACTCAGAAATAAGATATAATGATTATTTTTTAGCGTTTGATAAAATTGTACTTTCTGCTATTGAAAAAGATATTGAAGTTTTTTTAATTAGTGGAGATTTTTTTGATAAAAAAGAATTAGTTCCACAAACATTAAATAAAGCTGAAGATAGCTTAATTAAATTAAAAGAAAATAATATAGAAGTATTAATAATTGAAGGTAATCATGATAATTCTAAAACAGGAAAAGAATATAATTCATGGATAAATTATTTAGAAAATAAAGGATATTTTAAAAAACTTGAATATAGTGTTAATAATGATAATGATAAAGAAAAGGATATTTATACATTTGAGAAGCTTATTAAAGATGATGTTAATTTTTATGGATTGGGTTATCCAGGACATAATATTGAAAGAGTATTAGATGAATTAAATAATCAACTTAATGAAAATGAAAATAATATTGTTATGGTTCATACTGCAATTTCAGAGGGGGATTTTTTAGCAGGTACTGCTAATAGTGCTATTATTGATGAATTCAAAGGGAAAGTTAAGTATATGGCTGGAGGACATTTTCATGGATTTAATACATATCCTAAAGAAAATCCTTATTTTTTTGTACCTGGCTCTAGCGAATATTGGAATATTCAAAATGAAAAAAATCAGAAAAAAGGATATATTATATTTGACAGTGAAGATGTAGGGAAATATGAATTTTTTGAATCAGAAAAAAGAAACAGAATAATTATAAAAAAAGATATCATTAGTGATGATGTAAATGATTTTAATAATGAATTTGATGCAATTATAAAAGATTTATTTATAAATGAAGGTGAAGATATAATAATTTTAGAATTAAGAATATTAAATAATATTTTTATAAATACAAAATATTGTGAGGATGCATTAGAGGCCAAAGGTGCTTTAAAAACATTTGTTAAAGTTAAATATTCAAGTGATATAAAAAGTAATAATTTTGAAAATTTAACTCATGCGGAGATAGAAAAAGAAATTATTAAAAAATGGGATGTATTTGGCAAAAATGCAGATGAAATGGTAAAAGTTATGGAAAAACTAAAAAATAGTCAAAAAGAAAATAATCAAGAAATATTTTTTGATAATTTTAATATGATGATTGATTCATTAATCCAGGGTGATAATAATGAGAATTAATAATGTTAAACTAATAAATTATAGAATTCATGAACATTTAGAAAAAGATTTTAGTAAAGGGATTAATTTGCTTTTAGGACCTAATGGTTCAGGCAAATCTTCAATATTAGAAGCAATTGGATTTGCAATGTTTGGTGTTAAAGGAAGATCAGATATTAAAGATACAGTTAAAAATGGTGAGAAGAGCGGATTAATTAAAATTGAGTTTACTGGAAATGATGGCATTGAATATATTGTAGAAAAAAATATTGGAAAAAAACAAGGACATTTATTATATAAAAAAGGTGATGAAACTGAGAAATTAACTTTTAAAGATGAAATAGTTAAAAAAATAAGAAATTTATCAGGTATTAATGAAGATAGCGATAAAGTATATGAAAGTGTTATTGTAGCATCACAAAATAAAATAACTGATATTTTTGCTTGTTCAAGTAAAGAAAGAGAAAGTATTTTTAATGAAATATTTGATACTCAGATATATAGAAATATGTATAAGAATTTCACAAAGGATATTAAAAGAAAATATGAAGATGCAAAAATTGATAAAAATGGAGCATTAAATATATTTAAAGAAAGTTTACTTGATGGTGAGTCAATAAAAATAATTTTAAAAGATAAGAAAATAAAATTTGAAGATATTAAGAAAAAACATAATGAAAGAATTACTTTAAAAGAAAATGCGGTAATTGAAAGTGAAAAGCTTAAGAAAATACAAAATGAAATTAAAACACTAAATGATAATTTAATAACTTTAAATGAATCAATGAAAAATCATAAAAATTCAATAATAGATTATGAAAACCAATTAGAAATTGCTAAAAAAGATTTAGAAATTGTAAATCAAAATAAGAAAGATTTTGATGAATATTTAGTTCTTTCTGAAAAAATAAAAAAACAAGAAATTAAAAAAGATGAAATGCAAAATATTAAGAACTCAATTATTGAAAACGAAAGAAAAATTTCAACATTTGAAAATGAAATAAATATAATGAAAACTGAAAATAAAAATAAAGAAAAGAATATTTTAGATCTTATAAATGAAATTAAAACAAAAGAAATCGAAATTAAAGAAATTGAGATTAGCTTAAATGAAGAAATTAAAAAAGAAACTGCATTAAAAAAAGAAAATGATGATATAAAAAAAATGTTTGAAGAATTTATGAAATTATATAAAAAAGATAATGAATTAAATAAAGAAAATGAAAAATACAATATATTAATGGATAAATTTGAAAAAAATAAATTCAATGAAATTGAAATAATGAATAATCGAGATAGAGAATTTGAAAAATTAAACGAATTAAAAAATGATGAAAAAGAAAATGATATTATTAATATTGAAATTCAGAGATTGAATGCGTTAATTAATCAAAATAATGAAGCAAAAAAAGAATTGGCTTCCGGAGAATGCCCTTTTTTAAATGAAAAATGTTTAAATTTAGAAAAAGAAAATGATAATTCAATAAATTATTTTATAAAAAAGGAAGAAAAATTAATTGAAGAGAAAAATGAATATATATTGAAACAAGATAAATTTAAAAATTTGAAAATTAATATGAAAGAAGTTGATAAGAAAATTATTAATTATAATTTAGCACTTAAAAATTATAAATTAGAAAAAGATGAATATTCTATTAATAAAAATAGTCATATACAGACTAAATTATTAATTGAAAATAATAGGCTTTTAATTAATAATTTGTTTAAAATTAATAATCAAAATTTAGATTTAGACTTAAAAAAAGATGAGTTAAATAATAGATTAAATATTATTGATGAAAAACTAAAAACATTAAAGATTATTGAATTAAAGAAAGAAAATGAAAAATATAATAAAATTAAAACTGAAAAAGATTATAAAAAAATGAAACTTGAAAAAGATATTGAAAATAATAAGAAAAAAGCAAATGAATTAAATGAAGAAATTAGTAATATTATAAAGTTAAATGAAGAATTACAAGATAAAATTAAAGATTTTGACCAATTAAAAGATGAAATTACAAAAAATAAAAAAGAAATAGAAACTTTAGAGAAAGGATATTTGCTTTATAATAAAAGTTTAAAGAATAGTAAAACTGTAGATATAAAATTTAAGAATTTGAATAAATTAAAAAAACAAAAAGATGAAATGAGTATCAGAATAATCGAAAAAGAAAAACATAAAGAAAATTTAGAAAAAGAATTTTCAAATGAGAAATTAAATAAAATAGAAAAAGAAATTGCTGAGTTAAATGAAGTTATCAATGAAAATAATAAAAAAATTATAGAAATGAATGGAGAAATTGAAGTATTAAAAAATAACTATAAAAAATATATAAATGATAAAGAACAAATAAAAATACTTAAAAACGAACTAAATATTATTTCTCAAAAAATAGAATTAACTAATAAATTTAGAAATAATATTAATTCAATGGGAAAAGAAGTAGCAGATTATATGCTAAGAGAAATAGAATTAAAAGCAACTGATAATTTTAGAGAGATTACTGGAAGAAGTGAGGCTATTAAATGGGAAAGTAATGAAAAAGAAGCATATGCAGTATATTTAGTAAATGAATTAGAAAAAAGATCATTTACAATGCTATCTGGCGGAGAACAAGTTGCTGTAGCACTTTCACTACGTGCTGCACTTTCTACAACTTTAAGCAATGCAAATTTTTCTATTTTTGATGAACCAACAAATAATCTTGATAAAGAAAGAAAAGAATCTCTTGCGGATTCATTAAATATTATTTTAAAAGGAATTGAACAAAGTATAATTGTTACCCATGATGATACTTTTAAAGAAATGGCTGAGAATATTATTGAATTATATTAATTGTATATAGAAAGAGATAAATATGGAAGAAATTACTAGATTTATTAAAGAGAATAATGAAATTATTAAATATACAATAACTAGAAAAAAAGTTAAAAGATTGAATTTGAGAATTAGAGATGGAATTGTTAAAGTAACTACACCATATCATTTAAATGAAAAAGAAATAATTAAGTTTGTTGAGAGCAAAAGCAAATGGATATATGAAAATGTTAAAAAACAAGAAAAGTTAAATAAAAAAATTAATATTGCTATTTCAGATGGAGATGTTATTTTTCATTTAGGAGAAAAATATAAATTAGAAATAATAAAAAACAGTAAAAATTTTGTTAAATTAGATTCTATTAATAAAAAAATATTAATTCACACAAAGGATACAGAAAATAAAGAGTTTAACAAAAATATACTTGAAAATTTTCAAAGAATGGAAGCTAAGACGTATTTTAATATAATATTGAAAGAAACTTATAAAAAAATTATGCATTTAGGAATTTCATATCCTAAAATGACTATACGGAAAATGAAAACAAGATGGGGAAGTTGTAGTTATTATAAAAATAGAATAACAATTAATTTTCACTTGATAAAACAACCAATTGAATTGATAGAATTAGTAATACTTCATGAATTAATTCATTTTATTCATCCAAATCATTCTAAAGAGTTCTATAAGATTCACAAGGAATTAATGCCAGATTATAAAGAAAGAGAGAGTGAATTAAAGAAGAAAGATGTGTTTGGAGGATTATCATATGTATAATCCTTTTTTTTATTTTATTTGATTTATTTTTTAAAAAAAAAGTAGATTAAAAATTAATTATGCTATATAATAACACGAGATTAATCTTTGTTAATAAAGGTCGGTAGGAATTGAATTAATTGTATTATGTAAAAATATTAAAGTATTGAGTTATTTTTTTTTGTGTTTTTTTTATATTAAAGGATGAAAGTTTATGAAAAATTATTTAATAAAGGGAATAAATTTAATAAAAGAATATGATGGCAATAGAGTTGTTGATGGTATTGATTTTTGGGTTAAGCCAAAAGAATTTTTAACTATACTTGGGCCAAGTGGTTGTGGGAAAACAACTACCCTTAGAATGATTGCTGGATTTGAAATGCCTACTTCAGGTGTAATAGAATTTGAAGGTAAAGATATAGTATCGCTTCCACCATATAAAAGGAATATAAATACTGTATTTCAAAAATATGCTTTATTTCCACATATGAATGTCTATGAAAATATTGCTTTTGGTCTAAGAATTAAAAATATAACAGATATTGATAAAAAAGTAAAAAGAATGTTAAAGTTGGTAAATTTAGAAGGGTTTGAAAAAAGACATATTAATTCACTTAGTGGTGGGCAACAGCAGCGTATAGCAATAGCTAGAGCATTGGTGAACGAGCCTAAAGTACTGTTGCTTGATGAGCCGTTAGGTGCTCTTGATTTAAAATTAAGAAAAGATATGCAAGTTGAACTTAAAAATATGCAGCAAGAATTGGGAATAACTTTTATTTATGTTACCCATGATCAAGAGGAAGCATTAACTATGTCAGATAAAATTATTGTTATGAAAGATGGTAAAATTCAACAAATAGGGAAACCAACTGATATATATAATGAACCAGAAAATGCTTTTGTTGCCGATTTCATTGGAGAAAGTAATATACTTGATGGAATATTTATTGAAGATTTTGTTGTTGAATTTGCTGGAAGAAAGTTTGAATGTGTAGATAAAGGTTTTGAAAAAAATCAAGAAATTGATGTAGTTATACGTCCAGAAGATCTTGAATTTGTTATAAAAGATAAAGGATTATTAAAAGGGAAAGTGGAATCGGTATTATTTAAAGGTGTTCATTATGAAATGGTTGTACGTGAAGGTGATCATCATTGGTTAATTCATAGTACGTGCATGAAAAATATCGGAGAAGAGGTTGGAATATATTTTACGCCTGAAGATATTCATATAATGAATAAGTGTGAGTATAATGTTAAAAAAATATAGTGCAACTCCATATGTGATTTGGTCTATTTTGTTTATAGTAATTCCGTTAATATTAATAGTAACTTACAGCTTAAGTACAAAAAACCCTATAAATGGGCAACTTGTTTTTTCGTTTTCGAATTATAGAAAGTTTCTAGAGCTTAAATTTATCAATGTGCTTTTGAAATCTGTAACCTTGGCTTTTAAAGCTACTATTATATGTATTATTTTAGGTTACCCTATGGCAATGATACTTTCAAAAATGGAAGCTAAACTTCAAAAAAAATTAATAGTATTATTTATACTTCCTATGTGGATGAATTTTTTAATGCGTACATATGCCTGGATGGTTATTTTAGGAAAGAATGGATTTATAAATAAACTTTTAAGTATGGTAGGGTTAAATTTGAATTTACTTTATACAAGGGGTGCAGTTTTATTAGGTATGGTTTATAATTTTTTGCCATTTATGGTACTACCAATATTTACTGTGCTATTAAAAATAGATAATAATTATATAGAAGCTGCAGAAGATTTAGGAGCAGATAAACTGACTGTTTTCAGGAAAATAATATTTCCATTAAGTATGCCGGGATTAATTTCAGGAATAACAATGGTTTTTATGCCTGCGGTAAGTACCTTTGTTATATCGAATTTACTTGGTGGAGGGAAAGAAGTACTTATTGGAAATTTAATAGAACAACAATTTTTAGTTTTAAATAATTGGAATTTTGGTTCAGCATTATCCGTTATTCTTATGATTTTTATTTTAGTATTTATGGCATTTATAAATAAATTTGATAAAGATAATGATGATAAGGGAGGTGTTGGACTTTGGTAAATAAATATATCAAGAGGATATATACTATAGCTATTTTCTTATTTTTGTATGCACCAATTATTTTATTAATTATTTTTTCATTCAATAAATCTAAATCGCTTTCAAGTTGGGATGGGTTTTCACTGAAATGGTATATTGAATTATTTAATGATAAACATATTATGAAATCTTTATATTATACATTATTGTGCGCTGTATTATCTTCAATTATTGCAACTATAATCGGAACATTTGCAGCTTTTGGAATTTTCAATATGAAAAAGATTCAAAGGAAGATTATTCTGAATTTGAATAATTTACCTCTTTTGAATCCTGATATTGTAACTGGAATATCGTTAATGTTATTGTTTGCTTTTTTAAGTCGTTACAAATTGCGGCTTGGTTTTTTAACTATGCTTATTGCTCATATTACTTTCAATATTCCATACGTAATTTTATCAGTATTGCCAAAGTTAAAGCAGATGAATAAAGATATTTATTTAGCTGCAATGGATTTAGGAGCGACACCATTTTATGCATTTAAAAAAATAGTATTTCCAGAAATATTACCTGGAATTATAACGGGTATGCTTATAGCATTTACAATGTCGGTAGATGATTTTGTAATTAGTTATTTTACTACTGGCAATGGAGTATCTAATTTGTCTATTACTATTTATTCAATGACAAGAAGAGGTATAAAACCTACAATAAATGCATTGTCTACAATTTTATTTACTGTTGTATTATCTCTTTTATTAGTTGTTAATAAAAGAAGTAAAAGTATAAAGGATTTAACGTAAAGGAGTGTAATTATATGAAAAAAAATGTGTTATTGGTATTGATTATTATTTTATCGCTGAGTTTTTTATATGGCTGTTCATCAAATGATGAGGTTGTTTTAAATGTTTATAATTGGGGAGATTATATTGATGAATCGGTTTTAGATGATTTCACTAATGAAACAGGTATTAAAATCAATTATGAAACATATCCAACAAATGAAGATATGCTAGTTAAATTGACTCAGGGTGGTAGCAATTATGATGTTGTATTTCCATCAGATTATATGATTGAAAAAATGAAGAAAGAAGGAATGCTTTCTAAGCTGGATAAATCGCTAATTCCCAATTTAGAAAATATTGATGAAAATTTTTCTAATTTAGAATTTGATAAAGGGTATGAATATTCAGTTCCATATTTTTGGGGAACTGTAGGAATATTATATAATAAAAATATGGTAGATGATAAAGTTGATAGTTGGGATATACTATGGGATGAAAAGTATAAAGATCAAATATTGATGATGGATTCTCAAAGAGATACAATAATGGTGGCTCAAAAGAAACTTGGTTATTCAATGAATTCAAAAAATGTTGAAGAATTAGAAAAAGCAAAAGAGCTTTTAATAGCACAAAAACCTTTAGTTTTAGCATATGTTGGTGATAATGTAAAAGATATGATGATTCAAGGAGAAGCAGCTTTAGCTGTTGTATGGTCGGGTGAAGCATATGGTGTAATGTCAGAACATGAAGAATTTGGTTTTGCATTACCTAAAGAAGGAAGTAATTATTGGTTTGACAATATAGTTATACCCAAAGATGCTAAAAATAAAGAAGCTGCGCATAAATTCATTAATTTTTTATTAGATCCAGAAATTGGTTTTAGAAATACAGATTATGTTGGATATTCTACACCAAATAAAAAGACTTTTGAAATGCTTGATGATGAAGTGAAAGCAAGAAAGGGCGCTTATCCTTCTGATGAACTTTTAGAAAATTTTGAGGTGTTTTTAGATCCAGGTGATTTTATAGAAGAGTATAATAGAGTTTGGACTGAATTTAAAGCGGCAAATTAATAATAGTTAAAACAATTAAAAGTTCAAATAGAAAGCGAGGGTGTCGTGAATAGAGAATATTCTACGGATACAGTATATTTTATTGCTTATTCAAAATTACCAAGTGGAGTAGCAGTTGCTAAAATGATGGATTTAGTTGGTGTTGGCTTAATTATTAATTATAAGACAGGGATTATTGAAGATGTTTCTTGCACGCTTATAACAAGTGAAGCAAAATTGTTTTTAAAATCTATTATGGTTGGATTTAATCTTTATGAAAATGACATATCTGAATTAATTGAAGATATAAATTTTAGATTTAATGGATTATCTCAAAAAGCAATTTGTGTTGCTACAAAATTATCATATGAAAGATATTTAACTTGGAAACAAGAAAAAAACATATAGTATGTTTTTAGTTTATTTAATTAATTCCTTATAAAAATAACTTAATTAAATAAGATGAATGTTGACATATTTTAGCGTATCTCTTATAATAATCTTGAAAAGAAATAATAGGAAATATAAACTTAAAAATATGAATATATACTGCTTTATTTGCCATAATATTGTAACCCAATATTATATAACAAATAAAATCCAGTTCTATGAATGCCTACAAAATTTAGGATTACATAGGGCTGTTTTTTTTTGAAAAAAATGCTTGATAATATTCATATTGAGGCGATTATAAGGGAGGACAGAAAAATGAGTAAAAACAACGCACCAGATAATAATGTGTTTTATAGAAACCAGAATTGGAGATATCCAAAGATAGTAAAAGCAGAAGGGATATATCTATATGATGACAAAGGAAACACATATATTGACGGATG
>JAMOQG010000076.1 GCA_027064135.1 Peptostreptococcaceae bacterium
CAAATTGGGCGTTTCTACGGAGAGAATAATTTCTATGAATGCCGGTTCTTATGGTATTTGATACAACTGCAAGCTTAATGTTTGGGCACTACCACACCGAAGGCGGAGATAGCAGTGTACACAAAGAATTCTATGAAACTGCTTTAATTTCAGGAATATTCTCATTAAATTCAGGATCAATTAATGCTATTTGACTTTTAATAATAGCTCTTTTTTCTATAGCTGGTTTTAAACAATAATTTTCAAAATCATAAAGATCAATATCTGATATTTTTTTCACATGAGGGAAAAGTAGCTTTAAATATCCTGTTGTTAATCTAATAATTGCCTTAACATCTCGAGTATCAGCTCCTTTAGGTATTTCGATTAATTGCGTTACAATATTGGAATAAGAGGGCTCATTTCTTAATGAATGAAGGATTTCAGTAAAATATTCAACATTTAATGTTTGGCCTTTAATAATAAGATCCTGATTAATTCTGGTTAATTTCCATCCTTCAATAAAACCATGAAATCTATCTAATAACGCTGATGACTGAAAGAATTTAGGTAATCCTGAAAAATAATTATTATTCATAGGTTTATTATTTGAGCTTAATTGGATATTTCCCAAAAGCATTAAACCTGCGGATGACATGCCATTGTAATTTGCAACTGAAAATTTACCGGATTCTAAATAGTTTTTTAATGCTCCTTGTAATTCATTTTCATCAGAAAATTTTATTGTCTCAATTTCATCGAATGTTATAAAATCATAATTTTCGATAATACCGGATGTCTTTTTTTGAACATCATATAACAATTTTGCTCTTGAAACAACTCCACCACTAAACATCCAACCATATTTTGATAAGTTCCCGAAAATATATGATTTTCCAGTTCCTTTTGGAGCAAGTTCCATGATATTTAAGTTTGGTTCTACAAACACAAGTAATCTACTAATGAATTGAAGTTTTTTAGTTAAAGAATCAAAGCCTTTGCCTATTTCTGAATAATCGGGATTATATTCCATTGCTCTTATTAAAACATCAATCCATTCTTCTGTAGTAAATTGTTTTCTGGATTCACAAAAATAATCCAAATCAACTGAATAAGGTTTAAATGGAACAAATTTGGTTAATTCAATAATACCTTTCTCTTTTTCTATTGGAGGAATGTAAGTTAAACTAATAACTCCCCATACTTCACCATCTTTCAGCTCGGGATAATTTTTTGCTATATAGTCAGGAATTCTTCCTTCATTAGGTTTAATTCCTAAATCAGGAATGGAAAACTTTAATGTGTTATTTCTTATATCGTTTTCAACAATAAATCTTGTAAGAATTGTTATTGTCTCTCGATGTGTTCTAAGTTGGCTTTTAATATTATTCTTTTCAAGTGGTATATGCTGATCCATGAAATTTAACAATGCATAAGAATCTAATTCATCAATATCGTTTGTGAATTTTTTTATTAACCAATCTTTTATAAAAGATGGTAAAATTTTTCCTGAAAAAACACTATATCTTTCCTTTGTCTTATATAATGATTCTCCTGGGAAATTATCTTTTATTTTTTGTTCAACAGTGTTCAATTTAAACTCCTTTAAAATAGTTCATTTTCAATTATTCCGCCAATAATTTCAAACTTAATTGGATATTCTTTATTCCCTATAATTATTTTTCCTTCTTTTTCTCCAATATCCACATTCTTTAAGGAAAAACTATAATTAGCGTTATTGGTAGAAAAGGGATAATAACTTTTTTTATTTATAATTAACATTGGAAGATTTACTGGATGAGGACTGATAGTAACCTCTAAATTTGGATTTTTTAACAGAATCTTCTGATTATTAATTTGAATAGTATAATTAATGTTAATTTCTTTTTTCTTAAGTTCAATATATGGAACTATAACTTCTTCCGGTGTAGCACCACCATGTACTTCACGAGCAGGAATTTTATTTAGAGATTTATGATTTAATGCAATTAAACATATTTTATCTTTAAGCTTTCCTGA
Organism: Peptostreptococcaceae bacterium; assembly: GCA_027064135.1. Lineage (GTDB taxonomy): Bacteria > Bacillota > Clostridia > Peptostreptococcales > Acidaminobacteraceae > HSG29. The sequence continues at coordinate 1,999 of JAMOQG010000076.1, forward strand.
ATCAATTTTATGCACTATAAAATCTTTATCACTATTAATTGATTCAGTTGTAAACATACAGCGTCCTTCATGATTATCGTTTGTAAAATCTCTAGTTTTAAAATTCTCAAATTCTTTTCTACATAAAAATGAAAAGCCGTGATCTGAAACTATAGAAATTTTTCTACCTTTCGCAATTTCAATTATTTTGTTAAGAGTGTTTTTTATAATTTCAAATTGCTTAAGTAAATCATCAGGATAAGAATAACTTGATTGGGAATGAATAAATTTATCTAACTCCATCAAATGTAAAGCGTTATCAAATCTATTGTTTTCGGTCGTGGATGGTAGGTTTACTCTTGTCAATTCAATTTTAGATACTCCATAATCTGAATTTTTTGTGATTTCTTTTAAATGATTTATAACAAAAGGATACCATTCAGCTCCTAAACCATCTATCCAAAATATTTCATCTGAATTTGTAATCGTAGTAGGTGGTAATTCATAATACCAATTATAAAATGTTTCTGCATTTTTGTTTTTTTCTTTTAGAATTTCTTTCAACTTATCTGATTTTTTATTTTTTATTTTAGAATTGTTATATTCTCTAAAATAATCATAAATCCAATCTTCTTTAATTTTTAACTCTTTCCAATTTAGATAATTTGATAAATCCGGAAATGATATATTAATATGATTAGAGTTTGTATATTGTTGAAGAATAAATTTTCTTTCTTCAAAAGTAATATCAGTTAATATGAGATTGATCTTATCCTCTGGTATGTTGTCTATGTATAAAGAAAATTCATTTTCTATGCCTTTGAAGGAGATTTTTAATTCATTATGAATAAACTTTAAAATTTCTTTTCTTTCAATAAAATGTGAAACAGAAAATTCTTCCCTAAAAGGAGAAAACCAAAGCTGCTCCAAGAAGTTTTTATCTGATAAATGGTTAATCTTTTTGAAAATTAAATACAGATAATCCTCATCTTTTTTGAAATATAATATATGGTTTTTGAGTATCCATCTTTCAAATTCATTCTCACGTTGAAACCATATTTTTAAACAATCAGAATTATTAAAAAAGATATCTTTTTTGTTAAACAAAGAACTAATGAAATCTTCATAACTTAAAAACTTGTTATCTTCAATTTTTTTAGATAGAATTTCCCAAAAATTCTTATCGCTATCCTTGTATTCAAACGGTATAGCAAAATCTAAGATATTTTCTATAAATTCTTTATAATCCTTTATATAAATAAAATTGAATATCGGATCAGGAGTATATTGCTTATAAAGATATTCTATTACGCTAGATGTTGAAATTAATTTATTATTATCAAATTTCCAAACCTCCATCCATTCGGAGGTTGTTTTTATTATCTTTAAGGAAGTAGATAAATTTTTATTTAGTTGGAATACTTTTATTTTTGGGTCAGGATTTTCATCAATTGACCAAATAGGCAACAGTGAACTTTTTCGGTGAAATCTTTCAAAAAACAATTTAAGAAATTCATCTTTTAATCCTAAAATTGGAAAATAAATTCTTCTAGAAGAATCATAATTTTCTATTTCATAGATTGAATTTAGTAGTGAAATAAATGATTGAGAATCCGTAAATCTAAGAAATTCTCCAAATGGAATAAAAGTAGAAGTTCCATTAATGTTTTTAATGATGTTTTTAATCTCATCAGGTGTAATCCATTTATCTTTATATTCAAAAATATTATTAATTTCAATGATCTTAGATTTTGTAGATAAATATGCAATAACTTCTTTGAATGTTGATCTTTTATTTATAAAAATCAATCTTACCGGATAACGTACTGCATTTGGTACATTTGATATTAGGTCATCTTCAATTTTCATTTTAAGTTCATGAACAGAGTTCAGTTTTATTAACATAAATTACCTCAATTAATATATTGTTCTATTATTCGGATTAATTCGGGATGTTCTTGACCTATCCTTTTTAAAATTAGTTTTAAATCACCTTTAAAATCATCAACTTTTTTATCATAAGAATGTTTTTCAATTTCAGTGATTTTTTGATTATTATCATTAGGGTTTGTATTAGGCGATAAAGAATGACGTGATTTTTCAATTAACTCACGAAGTTTTTGATTATTCCAATCTTTTGCTAAACTAATAACTTTATCTTCTTTCCAAGCATCAACTCCTATTTCTTCCGGCATTCTTCGTCTAATGAAATCTAATAATTTTGGTTCTTCCTCTTCTGAGAGCATTATATTCTCAATTTCTCTTAATCTTCTAATAAACAACTCTTCTGCTATTTCATGATTACTGAAAAGATTTTTTAAATCAAGATTAACCGCCGAAATGACTTCTAAAGTTTCTTTTACTTCTTCATGAGAAAAACTTGTATCTAAAGAATCAAGAAATTCTGATATGTAAAAAAGTGCATCTTTAATAATCTCAGACAATCCTTCTTTATATGAAAATGACCAAAGAGGATAGCTTGGTTTTTCTTTTATCCATTTACGTATTGACCATTTTACATCATTTAGACTTTCTTTCTTTTCAAATGAAAAAATATTACAAAATTCATCAATCAATAATTTTTCTTCTTTTGTTCCCAACCTAACTTCTAATTTTGATGAGTTAGATTTACCTGACCAATTTTCAAAAAGAAAAACTATTTTATCTCGCATTATTTCTTTTTCTAAAGGCCGTCCGGTACCTGCTTCGTAAAGTTTACCAACATAATTTCTCATTAAGAATGCAATAGTGGCAAAATGTATCATGTTAGGATAGATTCCGAAAGGTGGTTTAGTGAGAAATGATAATGTTTTGGCTAAGTTAAAAACTTCTCCTTTTTTACTGGTGATTGTGTTTCTTAATTTGGTGTTCATTATTTTTAAAGGATGCTCTTGGTTTATTCCTTTAATAAAATTAAGATTATCTTGCTTAACAATGTAGTTTCTATTGTTATCTTTTAATATTTCCCTTGTTTGTTTTAAAAGACTGTTTTTGGTTTTTTCTTCAAGTTCATCAAGAGTTTCTGTAAATAGATAACTTTCCAATACTGCTTTTGATGTCTTCCAATCCCAAATGTTTTTATTTTGCAAAGATGATCTAAGTGTATTTATTCCCTGTGAAAATATCTTATTCATAATATTTTTATTAACTACATCTGCAAAATCAGTCATAAGAATTTTGTCATTGTTTCTTTTGATTTCATTATTTTCATATCTAACATACCAATTAATTGAAGCTGTAAGAAATCTGTATAACCATTGATCAACAACTTTTTTTGCATAATCTAAATTTAAATCCAATTCTTCTTTTAAATTATGCTTTCCTGCTACATGGGCTCGTGCTTGATGCTGGATGAATTTTAGAAATGAATCATTATCGAAGATGTCCGCCGGTATGATAAAGATAATATTTTTAAAGCTATCGTCTTGTAAAACTTCCTCTATTATCTTTTTAATGTTTTCTAATTCTGAATAATCAGTTGGAATAAAAAAAGCAATATTAATAAAATAAGTGTCCTTATAAATCTTTTTTAACCTATTTTTTAGAATATGAGTGTTATCCGGTATATCAAATAATTCAAATTTAAAAATCCTGAAAATACCGGAAGTTAATTTATCTTTTATTTCACTCTTCTGTTCTTGGTTTAAAACTTTTAGAACTGATTTATAATTTAAACGAAGACTTTCTTGTGATTTTGTTACTTCATCAATAGGCAAAGAAGAGCTTTCAATTAAATATAACCCGTCCGGATTTTTACCAATAATTTGATTATTTTGCAGAAAAGCTAACGCTTCTGTAAGTTCATCAACAACAGAAGTTGCAGAAAAAATCAAGTTTAAATTTTCTTCATTGGGTTTTACATAACCTACGTTTTCTACAAAACGATATAGAATGTTTAAAAGAAGTATTGCTTTGAATATTTTTGAATATTTTAAATCTTCTTTTTCTACTTTTGTTTTATAAAGATTGAAACGATTGATAACAGCTAAAATATTTTGTTTATTACTATTTTTAAAATCATCATAGAAGAAATCAAAAAGATATTCAGATGTTAATAAATATTCACCATCATTATTTGGGTTATTATTTATGAAATGTAAGAATCCTTTTTTATCATCATTTAAAAATTTAAAAATACTCCTTTCTGAAGAACCAATATATCGAGAAACAAACGTAGAAAGATATGCAGTGTAGGGATGTATTGGGAAAAGATTTTTAATCATATCACTTATTTTACTTCCTTCAGTTTCAGTAATTAAGTTAATTGTTTTCCTAAGTTTATCAGCCGATCTTTCTTTATATTCAAACCATTTATTCTTATTTGTTTTTTTTATTGCACTTCCAATAAGATGATAATTAGTTATTGTTTCCATTTCATATTCGAATGAACTAAATCTACCTAGAACTTTCTTCATATCTTCTGTTGATAATTTTGCCTGTTCTGGAGTTCTATGACTAACCATAAATAAGAAAATATTGTTATAGCTTGATAATTCCGCAATATCTTGAAGTTTTGAAAGTAATAGATTGCTATTTGGCATCTCCAAAATGGACGTAAATTCATCCCAATATATTATTATATTATTTGCAATATTTCTATTTTTTAATTCTATCAAAACTTGTGAAAGCCATTCTTCAATTTTAGTATGTGAGAAATGGATGTGAGTCTTTGATAAAATTTCTTCGAATTTTAACAATAAAGTTTTGTCATAATTTTTAAGCTTTGAGATGAGTTCTTCTTTATTAGAAACATACATATTTAATTCAATGTTATTTTTAATTATTCTGTCCCAATCAGAATGTAATTCATTATTCTCAATAACCATTATCATTCTATCAAAATCTGTTTGAGTTTTAATAATAATTTCTGCCTTATCTAAAGCATTTTTTACAGCTTTTTCAATTTCATATGAAAAAGTTGAATTGTCTCTAATTTCTCCGGTTCCTTTTAATACAACCGGGAAAACTCTATTATTTTTTCGGAATTTTTTGAGTCTTAATTTTAATTGTGGGTTTTCAATTTTTTCTAGGAATTCATCAATATTATCTAAGTTATTGAAAAGAAGATTTTTAATAACAGCAGTAGCGAAACTTTTCCCAGTTCCATATGTACCCTGCATCCATAGAGATAGCCTATCTTTTGGATTTGTACTTTCAATAGAAGCAAGTGCTTTGCTTAATGATTTGTAGAATTGTTGATTTGGAATAAAAGATTTCCAAAAATCATTTTCTTCAGCAGTTAAATCATAATAAGGTTTAAAAAATTTATTTAGTTCTATTATTTCTTTATAGTTATTCATATTGTACTCCCCTATTTTTAATCAATAACTCCAAAACGTCTAAAGATTTAATATCTTCACTAAGAAAGATGTTATCTAATCCGGCAACTAAATTTACTTTCAGGAGATGATTTTTTTCTTCTTGTAGTGTCCTAAGGAGTTTTTCAAATTTACGCTTCTCGATACCAAATAAAGTTCTTGGACCACCATCACAATTCTCATCAAAAAATTCAGAAACAGTAAATTTATATCGTTCTTTATCTTCAGCAAACTTAAAAAGAGAATAAGCAAATGGTAAAATACCAATTTCATTATACTCATTTTTCCATATAGTCCGAATATTTGATTTTTTGGTTATTGTACCAATTCCTATTTCTTTACCTAAAGGACTTTCCGCAAACATGTTAGCTAGAGAAGATATAGCATTATTTGTAGTTTTAGCTTTATTAACTTCTCCCTTACTAATAATTAATTCAATCAATTCTTTGGTTGTAAAGTGATCGCCCCATTTAATATCTGTTAAATACCATTTTATCAAATTTACTTTATAAAATAAATTTACCCAGATTAATAACCATAAATTAATTTCATCATTTTTTAAGTTTAAAAGAAGTTTACCAAAAGGAGTGAATTCTTTTTTTGATGTTAACACTTCAGCATCTCTTAACCAAGAATTCATTGATTGAAGTTGTCTATTTCCTAAGCCAGCAGGATTTTCAGAAAACCAATTTTCAGGTTTATTTATAAAACTCTTTAACCAAGAATTTCGCAAACCAAAAGTTTGATATTTACTAGTTGCAATTTTATTTTCATTCATATAAGATACTCCTTCCGTAATATTTATTGATTTTGCTCGTAAGCAACCTTTATCTGTAAAATTTAAACATTTAAGACAGTGAATACATTTAGTTTTATCTAACTTAAATTTTGGATTAAAACTAATTGCTCCCATAGGACATTCAATTTCGCAAGCACTACATCTTACGCAAAAGGTTGTTTTATTAATTATTTTGTTCAACCGGTTTTCAAGTAATTTATCACCTGAAAACTCAAAGGAAATATTTTGTTTATTTTCACTATTGGTGATCGAAAACATTATATTTGATTTTTCTGAATTTATTTCTCCAGTAATTTTGTTATTGTCAATTTTATACCTTGTTTCTCCAAGAATAAATAACCACTCTAATAAGTCAGTTTTAGGATTTTCAATAACATAATTAATTTTTGTATTCGATATTTTTTTTACTGTTTTAGTATTAGAGATTTTTAAATTTCTCCCGCCACTTCTCATTTTCCATTGTCCATTCTTTATGTAATCTTGAACAATTTGATCAGAATCAGATTCTATTTTTGCTTGAGATTTAATAATATTAACAAATTTATTCATTGTTTTTGGGGCAATTTGTTGCATGATGTATTCTGACCAAGGAGAGCTGAATGGACAGATAGAACAACCTACTCTTGTAAGTCCAAATCGGTATCCTCTATTTAATTTAATTCTTCTTGAAAAAAGATATAGAAAAACTTCTGTAGCATTCCAATTTAATATAATTTCTGCATTTATTTGTTTGGATTTAGAGCTGTCTGTTGTTACTCTGGAATATTTATTTCTTCTTGCGCTTTCTTCTGCTCTTACTCCTTCAAAGGTAACATATTTTTCATTACTATTAAATAATTCCTTAATTTTTTTGGCAAATGGGACAGTTTTGGTAACAGAACAACACCAACGATGGATACGACTTGGAGTTCCAAATTCATTCCACAATTTTAAAATGTCATTTTCAGGTCGAGCAATATGAAAATTAAATTCAGGATATTGTTTTTTGTATCTTGATATTGTATTTTCAATGGTTTCTTCAGTAAATGGTATTTCCATACCTGTATCTGTATATATTATTTGATAATTTTTTGGGGCGATGACTCTGCTAACTAAATCTAAGATAACTTGTGAATCTTTACCACCACTAAAAGCAACAGCAAATTTTAATTTTTCATGATATTTTTTATAAGTTTCTTGAATGAAGTCTATGGCTTCACTTTCTAAGATTTTTAAAACTTCATTGTTGTTTTTTAAAATTGAATCTAAATCTATTGGATCAAACGATCCTTTATGTTTTATATTTAATACTGGTGCTTCATAAATATTTCCACCATTAGCTTCAGCAACTAAATTTCCTTTATAATAATATCTTCTTCCAATAGCCCAAAGTAATGGTTGCTGAGATTTTGGATAAACCCAATATTTATCGAATCCTAAAAGATCTAATTCCTCATGGAATACAGGTCGAGGAGAATTAATTTCATCTTTATTTTTTATTTTACCGGAAAGCAATATTCCATTATTTTTTTTATCCCATTTTATTTTAAACATTAAAAATCCTTAATTATTTTATGATGACATTTTATAAATTAGCTTATTCATTTCAAGTAATTTTCATTTATAAGAAGTTTTCTATTTTCTGAAATAATCAATTCATCAGAATTTATCGACTTTGACTTTTCATTGATACTATGAATTATTTGTGGAAATTCTATATTATTTTGGCGACAAAATAACTTGCATCTCAGAAAAGAGGAACTTGTTTTATTTTCGATAAGATATGCTATTAACTTATTTTGATTCTCAGATAAATTTAAACTTGTTAACTTCTCATAATCAAGTTTCAATGCTTTATTTTTTTTGATATTAAAAACTAAAATTTCTATATCTTCAACTGATATCTGATTGTTTTTACAGATAATAATATCAGCAGTTTTATTTCCTTTTATTAAATCTTCACTAATTATAATCCATTTAGGTTCTATAATTGTTTGCGAATCCCATGTAAATTGAGAATTTTCATATTCCACATGAAGTAAAGACTCAAATAATTGATATTTAAGCAATTCAAGATTCGAATTATTCTTAGTTGCTTTAACATAAATGATTTCTTTAAAATTTGTGAAGCTAAAATATATTTGCGAGTTTATTTCTATCTTTTTTGTTTGTTGTGCTTTGAATATTATTTTACGAAACAATTTTGTATTATTAGATGCTTGAGTTATATTTATTCGATTAAGATTTTGTACGCAATTTTTATGCGCTATTTTATTTTTCTCGATTAAAATAACATTTTCTGAAGCCGATACCGCTTGTTGTAAAGAATAATCTTTTACGCCAATTTCCTTAATAAAATAGTTATTTAAATCTTTTTTTAAAATAGGTTTATTTTTCTCTTCTAAATACCTTTCAATATAGTAGGTTAGAGGTTTTCTACATTCATACGTTTCTCTTAAATAAATTGTAGGATAATAAGGGAAATATACAGAAACACGTTTTTTATTTCTGAGTAAAACATAAAGAGCAGAATAGGACGGAATATTATTAGAAAGACATTTTTTTTTGAATTTATCATAAATCCCGGATATATGCATTAATGGCAATTTATTCTTCAACTCTAATTCTATGTAATCTAATATTTGCTCCAGTAATGAATCTGAGACATTAACATTATCCTTATGTATATAAGTTCCTCTATCCCACAAAAATATATTTTTTGAATTATTTAAAATGCTTACAATTTGTCTTTTGCCAAAATCGTAAATTATTTTAGAACGAATAATATTTTCAATTTTTGTGTAGTGTAGTGCTTTCCCTTCTAATAATAGCAAATCCTCAATTTTTCCCGATATGCCTTTATTAGTTTCTTTCCAATAATTTTGTTCATATATATAATGATTATCATAAAAAATTGCCTCTTCATCTGTATTAAATTTATTGATTATGTATTGTATAAATGGAATATCAAAAGTATTATCTTTTTTATAATAACTACAATCAACATATGAAAGATGTTCTGGCAACATTGATTCTACTTCTCTGAAAGAAATTTTTAATTTTTTATGTAATATTGATTTTAAGGCAAAATATATTTGGTCACAATTAGTACATTTTTTATTTGAGCAAACTAAATTAAATTCTTTGTCTAATAAATATCCTCCTGAATTGTAAATGAAGTTAAACAAAGCATTCTCATTTATTACAGTTTTCCATTGAAGAAGTTGGTCTATTTCATTTGAAATGGTTTTTGTAGAAACCATACCATTATACTGTTCCAAAACTAAATCAATTGATAACCAAAATGGTTCCAACTTTTGTTTTATTTCCACAGTGCCTAATTTATCGAAGATTGATTTTAATATTTGTCTAATTCTTTCTCTAGTTAAATTATATATTTTGCCAATTTCTTTAAGAGTCAATGCTTTATCAGTATCTATGCCCAGTCTTAATTTTAAAATTTCCATTTTTTTTGGTTTTAATTTAATTACGGAGTTTATCATTGATTCAAAATCAATCCAATAGTTACTGAGATCTTTATCATTATTTAAAATATAATCTGATATGGACTCTTGAAGTTCTAAGATTGTTGTTTTTCCACAATTGCGTATTTTCATTAACTGAGTTGGAATTAACTTTAAGATTTCTCCGATCGTGGTGATTTTTGCAATTTGTAATGTATGTTTTGCTCTTTCAGGAATTAATAAATTATCTAAAAGATGATCAATTTTTAAAGTTGTTAAATTATCACTGGAAAAGGAAAATTCAGAAACATTCGAAAAAAAAGGAGTTGAATGTAATATATCTTCCAATCTCAAATTTTTACTATTATTATTTTCTATAGATTTTTCTGACAAATTTTCATTAGCATCGTACAAGTTTAAATATTCAGAATATTTTTTTTTGATAATGTCTATTTTTGTCTTTCCTATACCTTTTATGTTTATAAGTTCGTCAAAATTAACATTACTTAATTCATCGACAAACATAATTCCGCATTGGTTACAATATTCGACGAACAATTTGTATTTATTACTTCCAAACAAAGTTTTAATCATTATATCCATATTTCTTTTAACTAAATTCTTGTGTATAATGTGTCACAGTTGCCGCAACGAAGGCTGTAGAGCTGTTTGTTATGGCTATTCTTATAATTAACATTATTATTTTTTCCTTTGAATCAGGCTATTGGGTAATAATTTTAAAAAAGCTAAACTTTTATCATAATCTATTTCATAGAAATTTACTCCAAGATCAATTGCAGAATA
>JAMOQG010000077.1 GCA_027064135.1 Peptostreptococcaceae bacterium
AGTGATAGTGCATCATTAAAAACAACTTCAAAATCAGGAAGTTAGTTTATAGATCCAATCTAAAAAGGTTGGATCTAATAAGTTAATAAAATAGGAAAATATAATGGAAACAGAAAATACAGAAAAAGAAGTAATTTGGTCAAATATTAGAAATAAAAAAGTTAATTTTGTAGATAAATACTTAGTGGATCAAATTAGAACCAGATATGCAATGTTCGATAGACCATCAAATGGTAAATCAAATGTAGTTATTGATTCATTCGTACCTAGACTATTAGTTGCAGGAAAAATGAATGATGTTTATATAAATGATATTGCCAATTTACCAAGAACATCAGTAGCAATTCATCCAATGTTTGCAAATATGTTTGGTGTTAAACAAATGGAAATTGAACAATTATGTAGAATATTGGGATATTCAAAAAAAGATCTAAAAGCATTAATGACAAATGTAAAAAGAAAAGAATGGGATATTACATTTGTAGGTGCAGGTGGATCTGTAGCAAATACAGTAATTTGGTTATCAGAAATAGCAAAAATGACAAACACTATTAATTTATTTAAAAATATCAATATATATGAAAGAGAACAATATGATATTTCAAATTTATTAAGAATTCCAAAAGATATGAATAAGGTTATATCAAGAAATCATGCATATAAAATTAATGGAATCAAAAATGAATTAAAATATTTATCAAGAAATAAAATAAATATTTTTAATTCTTATTTAAGTAAATCTAGTCTTTATGATTATGAACATTATTTTAAACAAATCAATATAAAAAGAAAATATGATAATCATGGATATACAACAAGAGATGAATATGGACAACCTGAATTTGAAGTTGAGCATATAAAAAATAAACATATTTTTTATGGTGCCCCTGATATTAAAACAAGAGAAATGCTAGTTGATAATAATCTTAGATTTTTATCAGCAACTCATGGAGGAAATGATTTTTCTTTAATTTTAAATCCAACTCAAGATTCAAATCTTCAAGTAGAATCTTATGGAATTATTCAATTAAGTCAATTTTTTATGAACCAATTGCATATGGCAATTAAATTCTTAGAATTTTTATCAGAAGATAATGATTTAGATGAAAAGAATAGAGTTATAGCTGAAGACAGTTTTAATGGTGAAAGTAAATTACCTACAGATAGAAAATATTCATTTCAAATGGAATTTAATGGATTAATGATGGATGAAAATCAAGTTAATAATATTCAAGAACAAGGAGAATAAATGTATTTCATAAATAATAAAACAATGTTTCAATGTACATTAGAACATACACAAGAAGAATTTAAAAATACTATGGATCCAACAGACTTAATTGATGATATAAACGAATTTATAAAAGATGGATCTCCGTTAATTAGAATTGGAGCAAAAAGTGAAGCTTTAAAAAATTTAATTGAAAATAGAGAACAAATAGTTACAAAAGAATATACATCTGAAATGCATTTATCAGATATATTGTTTGATGAAGTAACTAATAATATTATTACAATTACAAATATTAAAAGTTATAAAAAAGCAATCAATTTAATTAATGAAATAATCGATGAAATAGAAGAATTATTTTATGGAGCATTATTAATTGATAATGATAAGAATATCATTAATCCTTTTCATCCAGTAACAGCAATGCTTTTATCAGATAAAGATAAATATCCAGAATGGCATAATCAAGAATATAAAGTAGTAATTTATATATATAGCACACAAGAAAGTTTAGATAAATGTAAAAAAGAATATCAATCAGAAACAGCAGATTTAGAATTAATAGAAAATAATATTAATAATATTATTAAATTATCATCAAGTCAAATACATTCAGACATTAAAGTTATCAATGCTAGCTTTAATAATGGTTTAGCAAATATTGAATATAAAGTAAAAAAAGATAAATCAGAAGATCCTAGTTATGAATTATATTTATCAGCTCATCAAATACTTACAAAAAGTATTGTTATGCCTTATTATGGAACATCAGTTATTAAACTTAATGGAGAAACTTCAGGACAGCATATAACACCAATGATTTCTTGTAATATAGCATGGAGTAAATATAATAAAGATTGGCATAGTGTATGTACAGGAAACTTATCTAATTCAACATTAAAAGGTTTAAGAACATTAAATCATGCTAATTTATTATCTCCATATAATGAAAAAATTATTGCTTCAGGAGCTTTAGAATATGCAAAAATGTGTATTAAAAAATCATTAGAAATTTATAAAATAGCAGAAATCTTAGAGGAAAAACAAGATGAAAAAAAAACAAACAATTAAAATGACAGT
>JAMOQG010000078.1 GCA_027064135.1 Peptostreptococcaceae bacterium
CTTTATATAAAAAAATATTTGTGCGTTGAATTGACTTGTATATTTCCCAAACAAAAGAATATTCTATTTTTCGATTAAAATTTTTGTAAAATTCATTTTCAAACCTGACTTTGATACCCATCAGAGGCATATAAATTCGTTGATTTGAATTTGCAATATTTTCCAATTCAGTCAATTGGCTAAATAAATTGTTAAAGTCTTGTTTATTATAAAATCTCGCTATTTCTGAGAAAGGCAATAATAAATAATCTTTGTTATCTTTTAAACTTTTTATTTTATCAATAAATTCTTGTTTTGTTATCCATCCATCATCTTTAGGTAATAATTGAGATATTTCAAATGTACTAATTCCAATCTTTGTTATTTCTTTAATCAAATCTCGTAGAGTATCGAAATTTGATAAAAAGATGTATCTCACAGGAAATCTTTTTTCTGTTACATTTTTTGTCTTTTTGTCTTCTTTTATTTTTTGAATAAGAGAATTTATATTTTCAAAATTTTCTACCATATCAATTCCTATAAATATTTATCTAATATGTCAGCAAAATCAGGTCTTTCTTCCAATATTTTTAATATTTTATTTTTGAAATAATTTATATCACTAATATTTTCTATTTTCTTCTTTACAGCACTGATTTTTTCTGGTTTTTGTGGTTGTGGATTACCTTTATGATTGCCTGAATTTGGTTGTAGTGGATCTTTGGGCTGTGGAGGTAGTGTTTCTTTATTTATTATCCAATCCTTGATATTAATTATAACATCTTGTTCTTTCCAATTTAATTCTTCAGGTTGATTATGTTTAATATAGGTTTTTACGCTATCCAAATCTATTTCTGATATTTTACCATGTGCAATATTTATTATAAAACTATTAAACCCTTTTTCAAAATTACTACTGTCAGAAATTTGTTGAAGGTCAAAACTATTATTCTGAATTTTTGGTAACAGCTCTTTGACAAATGATGCATCAATCTCAGTATCGGTTAATTCAAAAACTATTTTATTAATATCGTCAATGATACCTTTGTGTTGTTCATATTGAATATCATTGAATTTTAATGACCATATTGGAAAGCCAATATTTTTCACTTTATTTTTTATTTTCCATCTAACATCCTGTAATCCTGAATATTCAGGGATATCAAATAAATCGGCTAATTCTTTTATTAATTCTTTTTCTTCTTCACTTCCCAATCTGACATTTAATTTGTCACAACCTTTATTTTTTTGCCAACATTCAAATATTCCATTTATCTTATCACGCATTGTAATAGGATTAATTAATTGCCCTGAACTTGCCATATACAGTTTATTGATATACTCTCTAAAAGCAAATCCTAAAATAGCCATATTTAAAATATTGGTATATAAACCATAAGGTGGTCGTGTTAAAAATCTTAATTCATCAGCAAGATTAAAGTATGGCTTCTTACAAGCTTCTTTAATTCTTATTTTTACTTGGTTAGATATTTCTATTACCGGGTGAGATAAAGAATTATCTTTGATTTCTAAATTACTATTAATTATGTAGCCAAAAGATTTATCTTTAAATATATCTCTAATATATTTAAATTGTCCTGTCAAATTTTCTATATATTCCCTATTTCTTGCATTTAATAAATGCTCAGCTCCTTTTTTACCTCCTTTCCATGCTGTAGCTGTTGTTATATATAAGTTATCAATACCACTACTAAATATTTTCGGTGCAATATCATTATTGATATATTTTCCTATGTTTGTAATATCTCTTACAATTTTAGTTTCGGAAAAACTTGAATATACATCAATATAATTGATACTATCAATCCAACTTCTAAGAATTCTTGTAGCAAAATCCTCTTCTTTTGAGCTTTCATCATTATATGAATGCTTTCTTAACACATTTGCTCTTGCTAAATATTCTATAAAATTTTTAGATCTATCTTCTCCTAATGATTCTTGAACATTAATAAATGTAATATGCTTAAAATCTGAATCTTTTTTAATTTCTTTTATTAAACTTTCAATTGAATCATTTTCATCATCAGTAATTTTTAGGAATACTGCAAAATCTAAAAAATAAGAAGGATTGAAGTATTTACTAAGGTTATTTTTTAAAATATGTCTGGTTATTTCTGATGAGAAAAAACGAACTCTTGTTTTTCTTAAGACACCATTTTCTTCATTAAAAGAATTCTCAAGTCTATTTCTAATTTTGTCAAATTCAATTATTTGGTTTATATTTTTATATTGATTTCTTAAATTTTCTTTTTCATTTTCAACTTCTTGCCGTGGTAAAGAAGTGCTTGATATTTCAAATAAATCATTGGGATTTTTTTGAATTATTTCTTGTTTATCAATATAGTTTAAAGTATCATCAACAAAATTTTCTGTATCTGTTCCAATGAAAAGGTTCTTGATATTATCAATATGAGGTCTTACTTTATCTGTTTCGGGATTAGAATAATCTGTTATTCGATAGAGAGAATTTAATAGCAACACACCTTTAAATACTTTTAGATAATCCGAGTTTTGAGTTTCTAATTGATTTTTATAGGCATTATGCTTTTCCAAAACTTGCATAAACCTATTTTCTTTATCTCTATCAAGTTCATCTGCATAAAAATCCCAAAGTAAATCAGGTGTTAATAAAGTTGCTTCTGATACTTCGTTTTCTAAAAATTTTATAAACCCAAAATCATTATCGTACAAAAAATTAAAGATACTACGCTGTGTTGATCCTATATTATTAGCCAAAAATGTTGAAAGATAAACAGTATAAGGATGGATAGGATATAAATCTTTTATACTCTTTTTTACATTGATGCCGTAAATATTTTGAGTAATAATATTAATTAAATTGTTTACACTTTCATCTTCAAAGATCTTATCCTTTAATTTTTCCCACTCATTAATATTTTTCCTCTTTAACGCAGATGAAAGAATTTGATATGTCGTTATTGGAACCATGGGATATTGAATAGTATGGAATCTACCTCTTACTTTATCTAAAACATCTTGAACATTTTTCCCAAATTGATTATAATCGCGATGACTTATTAAATATAAATATACATTATCTTTTGTGCTTAATTCAGCAATAGATTGTATTTCATTTATTATCTCAGAAATTGTTTCTTTTTCTAATATAGTTGTGAATTCATCCCAAAAAATCATTAATCCATTAGAAATATCATTTCTTATAAGTTCATTTGAAATTTCACTTAGCCAGATTGAAATTTTTTCATGTGAAAAATGAATATTTTTTTCAGATAAAACTCGTTCAACAATTTTTAAAAATTCTATATCCTCGTTTTCAAGTTTCTTAACAATATCATTCTTACTGCTAACATACATTTCTAAATTAGGATTTTCACTAATTATGGCATCCCAGTTTAGAAAGCTATCATTAATCTTATCAATAATTCTATCAAAATCACTTTTTACTTGTATGGATATACCTAAATCTTTCAAAGACTTTTTAACCGCTCTTTCAATTTCTAATGATAAAGTCCTTGCATCTGCTACGTTTCCACCTCCTTTTAGAACAATCGGAATTATTTTCTTCTCCTTTCTGAAAGCTTTTAACTTTTCTCTTATTTCAATTTTTACAATTCTTTCCTCTACGTAATCTTCAATACTATCGAAAGAATCCCAAAGTAAATGCTTTACCACACTTGAAGCATGGCTTTTCCCTGTTCCGTATCTACCAACTAACCATATTGATAATTTATCTTTTGCTTGTGTAGAATTAACCGACAATAAAGTCTTGTTTAATATATCATAAAACTTATCGTTTGGAATAAATTGTTTCCAATAATCTCCTGTTTCATTTTCTATATTAAAAACAGGTTGAAAATAATCTTGTAAGCCAATAATTTCTGAAAACTTCATACTTATTTCCTTTATCAAATTAATAATTCGATTGCTTCAAACGGTGTAACATCATTTCTCAAATTGATAGTATCCAAATCTGCTACGATGGCAACATCCACTAATCTGTTTTGATTTTCTTGTAATCCACGAAGTTTATTCTCTAAAACAGATTGAGATATTCCGAAAATTTTATATGGTCCACCTAAAATATCCTCCGAATACAATTCCGAAACAGTAAAACTATATCTGCTTGTTTTTTCTGCATATTTATATAAAGAATAAAGAATAGATGCCGAATTTATATTATTTGAGCCTTTTTTATATAAAACCCGTTTGTTCCCAACTTTTTCAATTGTTGCTATATTTTTTAAAGATTCTGTGCTTGCTTGCTCTATCGTATTAAACAATGCGGACAAAGGATTATTTAAAGTACCTTCAGATAAATCTGGGAAGGAATCTTTTAAAAGTTCTAATAACTCTCTTTTATCTGCTCTATTTCCCCATTGTATATTATTTGCCAACCAAGTGAAAATTAGAGAATTATAATAAAGGTTAGTAAGGATAATTTCCCATATTATATTTAATTCTGTCTTTTTGCTTACAAAAAGTGAACATAGCTCTGTGGGTTGTTTTTCTTTTTCTTTTAACAACTCTGAATCTTTAAGCCAATTAATCATAGCTGGAATCTGTTTTGTTCCTAATTGATTGTCAATTTCAAACCAATTATTACTGTTTTCAAAAAATGATCTTAGCCATTTTTCTCTTAAACCAAATGAGGAATACTTATCTATTCCTGATGTTTTTTTTCTATTCATATTTTTCCCTCCTTCTGAAGTATGTTTTGATTTTGCAACTAAACAGCCTTTATCTGTAAATGTTAAACAGTTGCTACAATGTGTACATAAATTAGTATTAACTTGAACTTCGGGTAAAATTCTTAATGCCCCTGTCGGACATTCAACCTGACAAGCTTCGCAATGTACACAATATGTAGTTTTATATAATACTCTTTTAATTCTACTTATTAGTATTGGATTTTGTTCAATATTTTTTATTCGAAAAATTTCTTTTCCGTTCTCTTTATTTATTTCAAATTTGTAATAATCATTTTTGATTTTTAACTTACCAATATTTTTATCCTTGTCAAATATTATATCGCCAATTACTTTTAACCATTCTAATAAATTTTCTTTTGGTTCGGTTAAAGAAGCTAAAAAATCCGGGTTGTTTTTTATAAAATCAACCCTTGATATTTCCCTTACTAATCCTTTTCCGCCAGCTCTTTTTTTCCAATTTCCTGATTTGATGTAAGAAATTTTCTTATCACTATTAGTAATCCCAATTTTTTCTGTTTGTTCTTTAATAATCGAAAAATATTTATTTGTTATTTCTGGGTATGTTTTATGAATAATATTTTCTGACCAACCGGTTGAAAATGGACAAACAGAACACCCGACTCGCGTAAGTCCATTTCTATAACTCTGATTTATTGGCAGTTTCCTTAAAAACAAGTATAACCAAATCTCTGTTATATTCCAATTTAATACGGGTCTAACATTCGTAACTAAAGTATGTTTAACTCCTTTACCTATTCTTTCATAAGTAGCTCGCTTATTACTTTCCTCTTTTCTAACACCTTCAAAAACTAACACTTTCGGATTGTTTTTACCATTGTGTAGTTTCCATAATAATCTATTGAAAGGAACTGTTTTTATTACAGTACAACACCATCTATGAAACCGACTTGGCGGTCCAAATTCTTTCCAATAATCTTCAGTTGAGGTTTCATTTTTTTCAATATGGAATTTTAGCTCAGGATACTTTTTTTTATAAAGCAGTTTTGTTTCTTCAAATATTTCAATTGAAGATGGTAATTCCATATCGGTATCAGAATAAATAACTTGATAATATTCGGATGGTATAACTCTACTAACCAAGTCCAGTACTACTTGTGAATCTTTACCGCCACTAAAGGAAGCAATAAAAAAATCAATTTTATTCCTTTGAGTTTTAATTTGAGTTTTAAAATTTTTATTTCTGAGAGTTTCTATATTTGGGCGATAAACCTTAAAAGTTTTTTCAATAAAATCTAAAGCCTCGTTTTCTAATACAAACAAAGCTTCTTTATTGTTATAAACAACCGATTCTATATTTATAGGTTGTAAAATTAAATTTTCCCCTTCGGGTGTTAATATTATTTCAGGATCATCATAAATGTTACCGCCTTTGACTGTTGCAACTTCAAGTCCGTAATAAAAATATCTTCTTTCTATTGCCCATAATAAAGGATTGTTGCTTTTGGGATAATCCCAAAATTTATTAAAACCTAAAATATCTAATTCCTCAAAAAATACTGGTCTTGGATTATTTTTAAAACCAGACTGCATTGAATATTTTAATTCAACTCCATTATTTTTTATATTCCATTTAATCTTATACATATATATATTTCTCTCTGTTTTTTGTATGCCGCCTAACGGTTGGGCTATGCCTAATAAGGAATTTTGAAATACAACACTTTCTGTTTGCAATTAATTTTACCTAATAATTATTAAACTTTATCCCACATTACGTATAGCTGTTGTTGAGCAAAGCTATTTTTTATATAATTTTTCTATTATATATCTTCCTATCTTATTTATTACATCTTCAAGGTAAACAAAGGTCTCATTTTTCAGTTCAAACAAATCATTTACAGAATAGTCTTTTCCAACATCATAAAATGTCTGTTCTCCGTGTGCTAATTTATTTCTTTTGTTTTTTATATTTACTAAGTTTCTTCCATCGCTTGTTGTTTCAAAACCAATTTGCTGAGCTAATTCTCTGATTTTTTGTGCATCAATATTTCCTGAAAGATCAATACTATCTTTCGATAATTTAATAGTCTCTTTTTCTAATATTGATTGTGCAATATTCATAATATGTTCTCGTAATTTATCTTGTCTAAAATTACCTTCTTTCAAATTATCCGTTTTTTGTTTTATCCACAATTTTTTGAGATTATCATTTAATGTCTCAAATGAAATATTATCTTCTTCAATTTTAAGATACAATTCTATAATAGAATTTCTTACAGTCGCTTCAATTAAATTATAAAGTATCAAAAAAGCATTAGCCAGAAGTATAGTTAAAAATTTCGATTCTATTATCTTGGTAACTTCTTTATCGTTTTCAATATACTTTACTCTGGTATTATCATCGTCAAAAATTTTTAAGAACCTGAAATAATTTTCAATTTCTTCTTTTCGAGTATTAAAATCTTCTTTTGTGCTATCCATTTTGTAACCTGTCTTGTGTTAAATTACCCAATAAGCCGTCCCTGACAAATTCAATTCTATTTTTTAACCTGTTAGGATTATTACTTGCATCTGATGTTGTTTGCTCTTTAAATCCCTTGGAACCCAACCATTCCAAATCAGGATTTTCTAAATTTGGATTTTCTTTTAAGGCTAATATTGAGCCTACTGCAATAGCTTCAAATCTGACTCTTGGAGTGCTTTTAGAGTTTTCATCTTTTCTAAATCCCAATGGAAAATACTGTTTGATAAAACTTACCATTAGATTGAAATTCGTTTTGTATTCCTCGTCATTAAAATTTGAGTTATTCATTTCATCTAAATAATCATTTAAGAAAATAACAACATCGTGTTTAAAATCAAGATATCTGTCTTTATATGCAAAAAATCTTAAAATCAACTCTTCATATTCGCCTCGTTTTTCTTTTGTTTTTGGCACAGGACATATTTCTCTGAAATCAACATTATCTTTTAATGAAAGTACTAAGTCATAAAATTTTCCGGAATATGAACCTTTTCTAATTTCTGCATCTGTTAATTTTTCACTTGTAGTATTGATTCTTTCAAATATATCTTGTCGAATATCAATATTTGCTTTATCAACAACAATTACTTTAAAATCTCTGTTTTTAATATAATTTTGTAGTGGACGAGGTAAATCTTTAAATTTTGCAGTGTTGATTTCTGTTAACTTTTCAAGTTTTCTCAATTTTAATTTGTTTTCATAAAAAGCTATCAATGTTCTAATTCTTTGTGATCCATCAATTATCTCTAATCTGCCCTCTTCATCCTCAGAAACGAGAAAAGGAGTTAATGGAACTCCTAATAAAACCGATTCAATATATTTTGATTGTCTGTCTGGTCTCCAAACAAACTCTCTTTGATACTTTGGAACATATAAGGTAGTATTTAAATCATCTTCATCTCCATATTTTGTACAAATAACTTCAAAAGGATAATCTTTTGTTCTGTAATCATATTCGGTAGCTTTTTCTTTTACCTGTGTTAAAATTTTTTGAAGTTCTTCCTTGTTAAATTTACTTTTTGCCATAGCTATAATCCTCTAAATGTTTAATAATACTTTTGCCGATTATTTCTCCGAGTTTTGGTGGGACTGCATTACCGATATGTTTTGTCGTTTGACCGAATTTTAAATTTTCAACACTATCTGCAAATTTATAATCAATAGGAAAACTTTGTAATATGGCTGCTTCTCGAAGTGATATTGCCCTATCTTGTTCAGGATGACCAAATCTACCGTTTCCAATACCTGTGCAGAATGTTGTCATTGTAGGGGCAGGTTCATCCCATTTCATTCTGCCGTAAACACTAACATAAGTTTTGCCTTTTTCTGATGTATGGCAAGATAATTTCAATTCATCATCCCAATCTTTTTTCCAACTACCACCGGGTTTAGATTGTTTTATTCTTTTTAAATTTTTCTCTGATAATTTTGAAGCTCTATGAATGAAATCATTTTTTGAACTTTCTCCAGAATTAATTTTTTCTAAATTACCGATAGCATCTTTTACTGTTAAGTATCTATCGGGCGTATGTGTAGGTGGTAATAGTTCTATTTTTCCCAACTGTGATGCTAATAATACTAATCGTTTTCTTTTTTGAGGAACACCATAATCAGGTGCATAGACAATTTTATACAACACAAAGTAATTTTCTTCTTCTAATTTTTTTACAAAATCATAAAATACAGGAGCTTTTTTAAAATTTAATAATGTAGGTACATTTTCCATTGAAACAATTACGGGAGTTGTCTCTTTAACCAAACGGGCAAACTCATATAAAAGTTGCCACCTTTCATCTTTTGTCTTATCCTTTTTGTAAGTATATGAAGAAAATGGCTGGCAAGGTGCACACCCAACTAAAATTTTTGTGCTATCTTCACTATAAAATCGGTCTAATTTTTTCCCAGAAATTTCTTTAATATCTTGGTCTATAAAAGGTGCTTCACAATTTGTTTCAAACGAATATTTACAAGTTTTATCAATGTCTATTCCAGCCTTAACTTTTATGCCGGCATTTAATAAACCATAAGAAAGTCCTCCAATACCGCAAAATAAATCAATTGCTTCTATATTCATTTTTCCATCCATAACTTACAAATTTACCATAAAATATTTTATTTGTATAATTTTTCTTTTTTTATAATTTTTTTACGCATAGTTATTCCTAATTTTGAGCATCTTATGTGTATCCCCAATTAATGTTATACCTTTTATTTGAAAGGATAACAGCAATTGTATATATTTTTCTTTTATCATTTTATAATTTCTCCAATTATTTTCATATAATTTTTATTACTTTTTACAGTCAAGACTTTTGCTTAAATAGCCGATAACATCTATACCCTCGAAAACTCATCAGTTCTACATAACCTATGTTTTGTTGTGGAATAAATTATTTTTCATCATCTTCATCTAATGCATCCAAAGTGATGGGATTTTTTGTAAACCATTTTTTGTGACATGCTGTATATTTCATTATTAGAATACTTTTATTCCCTAAAAATATTTTAACTTTTCTCAAATTTTCTCCTTGTTATAATACGTGGTTGCTAATTTTTTTTTGCCGAGAGCGAACCGGCATTATTTCGTTTTGTTTATTTCTTCCGGAAGGCTTCCACGAACACACAAAATTCATCTAAATTTTTGAAAAAATATTGTCAATGAATAAAATGAAATATTTTGGATCCCCCCGAAATTTTTCAAAAGAGTGTCAACTGCATTTTTTCAGCCCCGACGTTCTTAAACGATAATTTTTTATAACTTTTCCATTCTGTAAAAGTTCAGAGATTGCAAGCGATATTCTGTAATAAATAAATTTCTTCAGAATGTTTATTTTTTTCTTTTTATCAAGCATTAAATGCGGATAAATTCCTGATAGAATCATTTTATACTTATTAACTCAAGTTTCGCACATCTTTTTTCTCAGTGATACTCACACATTCATTTCTGGAAAACACGTCTATATTCTTAGTTAACTTTTTATATTGCAATGTATAATACAATAAAATCCAAATCGCATCATTAAATTGCGTTGTTAAAATTTGGAATTGCAGGTTTTTTGTCCGATTCAAAAAAGTCTTCTCCAATAATCTTAAAAATCGTAGCCTCAAATTCAGGACTTTGATATATTTTTTTCATTATTTTTTCAAAAGACATTTCAAATTGAGTTGCAATTTTACGTAGAATCTCAAAAATCATTCCCCAAATTCTTTCAACAAGAGTATATTCTAACACAAATTCTTTTACATTTGTGAATGCCATACCAAGAGTCTCATAATCTTGAAATCGCTTTAGATAAGTCAACATAGTAAGTTGAATAAAAGTTATTGTGGAATCAGCAATTTGGCTATCAAAGTCTTGCGCTTGACTTTTTCCAAGTCCAAAATATTGTTTTGATTCTTTAAAAAATACTTCGATTGCCCAGCGAATACTGTATGTTTTTAGAGCTTCAGGAAAATTCAAATTTAGATTAGTTGTTACTATCAAATGCCATTTTTCTGAACCGTGGCTGCGATTAAAAAATAAGCATAATTTTATGCCGTGATATGTAACAGTCGTTTTGATATAGAAAGATTTAAGACTACGGCATCTTTTGATATTCTTTCTCAGTTTCTGACGTAACTTTTTTCCTGAATAATTCTTACCGTTATAAGTGAACACTCTATTGATTTTCATTGGACCTAAAAAATGAATAGATCCCTTCTTTAACTTTCTTATTATTTTTATTAATTTCTCGCAACTAAACCAACTGTCAGTAAGCACATAATCTGGAGTAAATCCATGTTTTACAGCCCGTTTTATCATCTCGATAAGAGTATCTATTTTAGAATTTCTAACTTCTTTATTTCGCTTGTAACCTGGACTACATATATCTCTTGTCTTGGAAAATCTCTCATTAGATGCTTTGATAGATAAACCAAATGGTCGCTTTTTATTTTTTCCTTTTTCATTATGTATTGAGAAATCTAAAGGAATATTACTTACTCCATCCCAGAAAGTTAAGGCTAACATTTTATAACCCAAAACCATATTACTACCGCCAACATGATCGTGAACTTTTCCAATATTTTCAATTTTCTTACCTGTTTTTCTTAAAACTGTATCATCGGCAATTAAACATTTTGAACTGCTATTTTCACTATTATCAGCTTCGCTATTTTTTTTTACAAGAAAACGAAATCTTTTTGCAACAGAATATAGGGTTGAACGCCAATTTATACTTTCATTATTTTTAAAACGATAGTACACATCTTTTTCACCGGAATCAGAATCATAAAGACCTGATAAAAATAAAGCTCTAATTGATGCAATTCCTGCAAATGGGAAGATTAAGAGAGTTGTCAGAATATTAATTCCCTCAAAACCTTTTTTCTTTATTTTCCCTAAATCCTGTATTTTTTTACACGCTATAAAATTTTGAAAGAGATCAATAAGGTTGTCCGGTATTTGATCTTTTGCAGTGTTGCTAAAAAAGTTCTTTACTTCTGATACTCCATTGATTTTTTTGATAATGTTCATTTAAACCTCCGTTTGGATTATTGTTTGTTAACATATTACAATATATACAAATAGGAGGTTTTTGTACAGCTTTTTTACTACTTTTAGCTGTTATTTTTCAATGATTCAGCAACTGCAAAGTTTTAATCATTATATCCATATTTCTTTTAACTAAATTCTTGTGTATAATGTGTCACAGTTGCCGCAACGAAGGCTGTAGAGCTGTTTGTTATAGCTATTCTTATAATTAACATTATTATTTTTTCCTTTGAATCAGGCTATTGGGTAATAATTTTAAAAAAGCTAAACTTTTATCATAATCTATTTCATAGAAATTTACTCCAAGATCAATTGCAGAATA
>JAMOQG010000079.1 GCA_027064135.1 Peptostreptococcaceae bacterium
TTCAGTAGTATTTATTTTTGGTAAATATTCATCAACCATTTTTTGATCTGGAATATCAACTAATTCATAAGTATGAGTAAGTACAAACCCATCTAAATTAATCATCATTGGTGTCATTACATCTTTGTCTTCAGCAATTCTATATGCTTGAATTACCATGTCTAATGCTTCTTGAGCATCTTCTACATAAACTTGAATCCATCCTGAATTAAGTAAAAACATCGAATCCATTTGATCTCCGTAAATATTCCAAGGAGTTGCAATAGATCTATTAGCATTCATCATAACTATTGGAAGTCTTGCTCCACTTACATATGGTAAATTCTCAGCCATATATAATAAACCTTGAGATGAAGTAGCAGTAAATGCTCTTGCTCCTACAGAAGCAACTCCCATCGCACATGCTAACGCACTATGCTCTGATTCAACATGTATATACTCAGCATCTAATGATTTATCCTCAACCATTTCTGAAAGTCTTTCAACTGTTATTGTTTGAGGAGTAATCGGATATGCAGAAATAACATGAGGTCTTGATAATCTTACGCCTTCAGCTACAGCATCATCACCACAAATAAATTTTTTCATTTATTTTTCCTCCTTTACCATTTCAATACATTTAACAGGACATTCATACGCACATATGCCACAGCCTTTACAATAATCATAATCAATTTCAAGATTTTCTTTTAATTTATCTATAACACCATCAGGGCAAACTAAAAAACATCTTAAACAATGAATACATTTTTCATGATCTATAACAGGTTTATATGTTCTCCATCCTGCATTAATACTTGTAAGATGATCACTATCACAAGTTGAACCCATTGGATAACTTTTAATATTAACTGGTTCTTGCCATTTTTTTAATTTAGGTTTATCCATGAATTTCCTCCTTTACCATATGATATACTTTATCAACTAATAAAATGTTTTTATCAGCAATTTTTGTTTTCATACTTTCTTTTAAAGCATTTTTACATTCATCAAGTGAAATAATATCACTTACTCCCATTAAAACTGCTAACATAGCAGTATTTGTAATAGGTCTATTTAAATATTCAATAGCTATTGTAGTTGCATCAAAACAAACAATTTTATTCTTAACCTCATTAATATATTTTTCTTTTGCTTTTGTATTTATTATTATAACAGTATTATCTTTAAGTCCTTTTAATACCGAAGGTCCCCAAAGTGTTTCATCAAGTACTATTACATAATCGCACTCAAGTACTTCAGATCTATCTGTAATTTTTTTATCGTCTATTCTAGTAAATCCTAATACAGGTGCTCCACGTCTTTCAGGACCAAATGAAGGAAATGCTTGAGCATATTTCCCACCGTAAACAGAAGCAGCCATACCTAATAGTCTTGCAACAGTAAAACTACCTTGACCTCCTCGTCCATGCCATCTAATTTCTAACATAAAAACCTCCTATTAATATTCTTGTGATATATCAGTTGTATTTCAATTATATTGCAAACGTTTTCCTTTGTCAATCGATAATAATAATAACTATATGTAACTATCTGTATCATATGTTACAGTTAATCATTTGCCTTTATGATAAACTTTATTTAGTGAACAAAACATCAAAAGGAGGTATTAAATGTCTAATGTTAATTTAAATGATCCTAGAGTTTCTGCAATAAAAAGTCAATATACTCAAGCACAAAAAAATGGTGATACAACTGAAATGGCCAAATTAAAGGCGAAAGGTAAACAGATTGTGAACCAAATAAAACAAACTGAAAATTCTAAAAATGATTCTAAAATAGAAAATGAACATGGAGATACTTTAGAAATAAGTACTGAGAACAAATAAAGTATGCGCAATTATTATAAATGCGCATACTTTATAAGATAATATTTTCTTCTAAAAATTTATCACTTTCTAACTCAACTATTTCTATTTAACTAAATCAATTAATTTATTTGTTAATATTTCTTTGACTTCTGAAAATTCAAGATCATTATTATTGCAAAACTCTTTAATGTTTCCTGTATATTCTATATTTTCAATTCCAAATATTTCTTTTACATTCTCTTTTGTTATTCCATTCTCAAATAATTCCTCAAATGTAGTTTTAGCATTAACTTTCATTTCATTTTCATCATTGTCTTCTTCATCATGAACTACTTCGGTATTAGTAGAAATAAATTTTCTTCCAGTTGTTGTCCATAATCCTGTTGATTTTGCTATTCCATAACCACTAATTAAAATAATTAAAATAACTATAATTAAAGTTTTATTATTTATTTTCATTATTAAAACCTCCAATTTGAAAATTAACTGTATTATCTATTGGACATGCATTTTCACTAGTACATTCTAAACATGAAATACATTGTAAATCAGTTATTTTTGTTTTATTTGCCACATCAATATTCATTGGACAATTTTTTGTACACAATTTGCAACTTATACATGTTTTTTCATTTCTTCTAATTTTAAAAATTTTAAATTTATTTGTAATTCCAAGTAAAGCTCCTAATGGACACATATATTTACACCAAGGTCTTTCAACAAAAAGCGAACCTATTAGAACAATACTTAAAACAATTAATGACATTCTGGAAACTTCACCTGTCCCTATATTAAATAATGCATAGAATGGATCAATGTTTGTAAATACTAAAACTGCATTTGTATATGTTTTATATAATAAAACTAATAAAAGAATATATCTAAAATATTTTAAAACATTATGAACTTTTCGGGGTATAAACGTATTATGTTTTTTCTTAAATATCTTTTTGCCAATTTTACTAATAAATTCTTGAATTGTTCCAATTGGGCATATAAAAGAACAAAACACAGGTCCAAAAAATAATGCTAAACCAAAAATTAGAATTGTCATTATAAATGATGACATATGAATTTCTTTTATAAATTCACCTGCAGTAATAATCTGATACAATGATTCAACACCACCAAAAGGACATATTGAATGTAAACTTGCACTAGATATAAATGGAATTTCTAATTCCATATTATGATTAATTGCTATTAACGTAACTATTAAAAAAAATACTAATTGAATAACATTCCTTGATTTAATTTTTTTCATTTTCATCTCCTCGTTTATTTTATATATTATATATTATTTATGGCAATAGCGTGACAGTGAAAATAACAATTTAATTCTAAACCTATAACTCCGCACATTTTTCTATTAACACTATTAACCTTTACACTTTCTAATCTTTTCATTGATAATATCGCTGATGCAAAAATACTAGCAATAATTACATATAACAAGTGAATTTGCAAACTTTCTGGAATAACCAGAATTGTAACTCTTCTATAGTCTAAATTTCTTATTTCTACTTTTCCTTCTATTTTACTAGGTTTAAGTTTTTTAAATTCTTACTTTGTTTTTTCTATTCCCAAATTTATAAAATAAGCAAATAATGATTGAAATACAAATAATTGTTCAAATGCTAATTTACCATCTCCTCATGGATAGGCACACCATCGAACTCATATCCTTTATCTATAGCAACTCCTATATTTAGACTAATCACCATACTTAAAGCGCGCTAAAATGCGCATTGCAAATGTTATTTTTCAAGGAAACTTTTGATTAAGCTAATAGTTTTATCGCTAATATTTACACTACGAGCTATATCCTCAAATTTTTGTACAGCACTATTCACTTCAGCTATGATTTTGTGGCACTTTGAAACTTTTATGTCCATAGTTTTACCACATTTAATCATATCTTCTTTTGTAATATCAGAAGTTCTTCCATTTATACTCATCTGGTGTGTTTTGAGCCATTTGTTTCCTAGACTGTATGCAAATATGACATCATAAGCTGGAGAATATCTTGAACCTCTCACAACTGAACTCACGTGATTCTTAGGTCATCAATCGACTCTATTGAGTCGAAGCTGGTTATATATATTAACCTGCTTAAGCTATCCACGTATTAGATTTCAATGATGAAAGAGAATAGAAAATATCCACCACAATTCAACCGTGAAAAATGTGATGGATATATAATTTCGGTAGAACACTTTTTATTATTAGTTTTTTCTTTTTCTACCACCATATTTAATTTCGCCAGTAATAAAACTAACATTCGTTTCATCATTATTTTTCAATCTTAAATCCCATAAAACAGGGAATCTTTCACTAATTTCTTCTTTTATTAATTCAGGTGGAGCGAATGCAATTATTTGAAAATTCAGTTGCTCAGCTATTTCAAATATTGGATCTAAAACATGAGTACTTGAAGCATTACTAAATGGATTATCCATTATAATAATATTTGATAAATTATCATTATAAAATATACTTCGTCTTTGATTTAAAAGCATCATTAAGACAAAAGTACTTATTGATAAAGTTTGACCTCCACTTCCTTCAGCAGAGATTCCTTCTCCTAAATTCACACCTTCCCAAGTATCATAATAACTGCTTTTAGGTTCACTATATCTAAATTCATTTTTCTCTGTCATTTTATAAACTAATAATTTAGGATAAACACCATTTAAAGCATTTGCAAAAATCTTTTCTGTCGAAATATATTTTTTAATAGTTCTAATCGAAACATCATTAATATCATCAAAATTTTCATTCTCATTAATTTTCTTTAAAGCATCAACATAAAATTTTTCCATAATATAAATTAAAGATTCATCTTTTTCAAGCTTTAACTTCTTATCGTTTTCCAATTTTACTAAAGGAAAAGAATAATTGTTTTCATTAATATAAATCATTGATTTCATCATGTTTTTTATAGCTTCAGATATTTTAACAACATAACCAGATGCTCTATTAGCCCATTTTTTACATATTTCATTTTTCTCTTCTTTATCTTTTTCTAATTCATTGATTGAAGAATTAAATCCTTCTTCTAATGAAATCAAAATTTCCATTATATCATCTGAATTTTGTATATTCATTCCTCTTACTAATTTCAAAACACTTTCTTTTAAACCCTCTTCTTTAATATTGTTAATGACTTGTAAATCAAAACTATTTTTACTTTCTTCTGCTTTTGAACGAGATTTAGTAACTTTTATATTTAAAGTTTTTAATTCATTTTTCCAAATATCAATTTCATTTTGAATAGTTTCTATATCAGCATCTCTAATGTTTTTTATAACCGATCCTTTTATTTCATCATCAAATTTTTCAAATATACCTTTTATCAATGCATTTAAATTAAAATACCTATTGTCTAATTTATGAATATTTTCATTAATAATGCTTCCATATTTTATTAATTCTGGTTTGTCACCATTATATTTATACTCTAATTCTACAATCTCATCAATTTTATAAATTTCAGGAGCTTTTTGATAATTAGCAATTATTTCATTATTTAGAGATTTTTGCATTTCTCCATTTACATTAATTTTAGCTTTTTTAGCACTTATTTTTTCTTTAATTTCAATTATTTTATTATCAACTTTTATATAATTAATATTTGCACTTTTTAGTTCTTTAAGAACATCATCAAAATCAATATTAAGAATTTCATATGTTCGCCAATTCATATTTAAACTATCTAATTCCTTTACTTTTTCATCAATATATTCTTTTGCGCCTTTTATTTCAATATTTATTTCTAAAACTTTATTATCTTTTTCTTCAGATTTTTTTAATATCTCTTCTCTAATATCAATATCTTCCCAAAAGCTAGTTTTTAATAATTCATATTTCGGTTTATTTTCAATCACTTTATATGACTCATAAATATCTAAACCATCTAAGTCAATAATTTTACTAACTTTATCTAGTCGATTATTAATTTCCTCTCTTACATTATTAAAATCACTTGAATAAGCTCTGATATTATCTTTTGTATTTGAAATATCTTCTTCTATTTCATCTTTTTTATGATTCATTTTCTTTTTAATATCATTATCAGCTCTATATTGTTTTCTAGCATCATCAACTGAATTTTTTAATAAGATATACTCCATTAGCTTTTCGTTATTTACTTCTTGAATTTTTATTTTTGAAATCAATTCTAATTTTTCTTTTGTTAAGAATATTAATTTCTCATTTATTTGATCTATTTTTGTTTCTCTTTTACTAATTAATAATCTTAATTCTTCAATTTCCTTTTCATTTATTATTATTTCTTTTTTTAAATCGTAATAAAACTTTTTTTCAACTTTTGCATCAATCAAAGTAATTAAATTATCAATTTCTTTAATTTTGTTATTAATAATTTCTACATTTTCATAATTATTTTTCTCATATTTATCAAGTTTTGATAACCAAGCTTTAAAATGATTACTATCTAATAGTTTTTCTGATTCATCACTTCTAAGAATTTTAAAAGCTAGATTTTCTTCAATATTCATATTATTTCTAATATATATTGGAACTTGGCTTCTAATAATATCAAGTTTAATATTCTTTTTAATACGATCAATTTTGTCATCAATTACTATTAATCCATATGGTAATAATGGAAAAGCTGCTAATAATTTTTCTTTTTCTAATTCATCTTCATTGTAAAGATATTCAGAACCTGTATAAACTACAATATTTAGTTTTTCAATTTCTTCTTTAACTTTCAAAATATCAGGATTAGCTATCCAATAATCAAATTTATTAATATTATTATCAAGTTGTAATTTCCATATTTCTTTATTAATATTGTTAATTTTTTCTTGTTTGTTATCCTTTAATTCTAAAAGTTCTTCTTTAACTCTTAATAAAGATAATCTATCAAATATTTTTATATCATTATTAGAAATCGAATAATAACTATTACCAATTTCATTTTCTTTTAACATTGCATCTTCTTTTTCTACTTTTAATATTTTTAAATTTTCTTCAGTAAATTTAATATCTTTTTTTAAATTTGATATTTCTTTATCATAACTTATTAAAAGATTATTTTTATTCTCAATTGTTTTAATTAAATTTTCTTTATCATCCTCATATTTCTTTAATAGTACCTCATTATCTTCTAATAATTTATCTGGTACAGCTAAAGAAAATGCATTGAAAATTGTTAATAATTTATTATATAAACTTTCTAAATTTTCCTCTCTTAATTCGAATTTATTAATTTTACTAATTATTTCATTTAGGCTTATATTAATTTCATTCTTTTTTTTATTATTTTCTTCAATAGTTAGATTTAAATAATTTAAATATCCATAATGGTTATTAAAGAAATTAATGATTTCAGTTTTTACAATGTTAAATTCACTTTTAATTTTTTCTTCTAAAGTTACTAATTCTTCTTTTAAATTATCTTCTTTTTTTAACTCTAACAATCTTCTTTTTTCATTTTCTAATTTTTCAATTTGAAATAATTTCTTTTCACGAGGAATTAATAATTTATTAATTTCTAATTTTTCAATATTATTTTTTATTTCATTTTTAATAAATTCATTCTCTTCTTTTTGTTTTTCATTTTTCTCTAATTCATTTTCTAATAATTCAATTCTATTTATAATTCTACTAATTTTTAATGAATCAATTTGAAATTCACAATTTGTAATTGCTTTGCTATTTAAATCTTTTTCTTTCTTCCATTTTTCAAGGTCATTTAATAGTTCCGTTTCAATATCTTTCATAGTAATATAATAATCTTTTCCTAATTCTAATTTATTATTATATAGGTTTTTATATCTAATATATTCGTCTATCGAATATTTAAAAGGAGTCACTAAATTAATTAACTCTTTATAATCTTCTTCTCTTTCTAATAAAATAGGTAAATCTTTTGTAATACCAATATGGCTTTTAAATATTTCAATTAAACTATCATCACTAGAATATTCTGAATTTAAACTTTCCTCAATAGTAGGTATAATTAATTTGTCAAAAAGTGCTTTATTATCTCTAGCCTTTCTAAAATAATCATTTACTCCACCTTCACTTCTATTAATTCTTTTAAATAACTTCCAATCATCTTGGTGAATATTATAACTTTCTAAATACTGAAAATATGAAGAATTTCTTCTATCAGTATTACTTTTATGATACAACGTAATATCCTTATTTTCATTAATAAATTTTTTATATTCCCCATATTCTTTTGTTTCACCATTTTCAAACATAGGTAAAGATTTTATATTGATAAAACTTTCAGAATTTGTATTACAAATATAATGAAAATAGTTAAGTTTTGCAGTTTCTTCGTTTTCTTCATCATATTTTCTTTCAACAGTAAAAGCTGCACCTACAATTATATTTTCATTATTATCTTCTATATCAAATTCTAATGCAACATGAAAAGTATAATTAAGTAAATTTTTATTATCCTTATAAAACATTTTTAATATTGTATTACCATTATTTTTTCCCCAACTTTCATTTGGTAATAATAATTGAGAAATCAATTGCAGCATTACACCTTTACCACATCCGTTTTCTAAAGTGAAAAGTGTATGCTCAGGAACATTATTTTTATTCAAATCAATTATAGTATTCCTATGTCTTTTTCTACATTTATCATAATGTGCTCCTACTATTCTAATTTTTGATAATTTAGGCATTACTATCACTCTCATTCACTAATTTCATAATTTCTTGATATCTAGGTCTATTATGATAATTATAATCAATTCTTTCATATAATTCGATTTTAGGGATAATTCGATGTTCATTTTCTAAATCAATAATTAGTCCTTGATCTTTTAATGGTTTTAAAGCCTGATGAATAAATGACATTTTTGTATCATGTACTCTTAAACTAATTTCACCTTTCTCATTTTCTTTCATATCAACAAATTCAACATGCCACAAATTATATAGTTCATCCACATCAAGACTCCACTCTTCGGAAAAATCATTCTCACTATTATTTTTTTCTTTCCATCTTTTTAAAGTATTACTAACTATATCACTTAATTTATAATAAGTTATACCTTGTTCTTCCCATCTAATTCTTCCTATATCTTCCTTATCAATTTCAGAAATGAAAATCGAAATTATAATATTTGCAAGATGAAAATATTTTTTATTTTTTAAATCGGTATATTTGCTTTTCATATGAGTATATGATGTAGCAAATTGTGAATTTTCACCTTTTACTATTAAATGTAAATTCTCATGAGATGAAATTATTGAAAGGCCTGCTTCTTCAGCCATTATTTCAACAGTATCTCTCACTTCGTTATCCTCAATATAGTTTCTTATAATACTTTCAGATTTACTAACAATGCTTTTATTTAATAAATAAAAAAATATTTTCGTAGCACTCTTTATTTTATCTCTACTCATAATTATCACCCTTTAGAAATAATTTATATCCTGATATTTCAATATCTTTCCATTTAATTGAACTGCCATATAACTTTGATGTAATAATTTCTCCGTTTAATTTTTTATACTTATCATTTTCTTCACAAAGCAAATTATACACTTTTAATCTATTATCAGAAAAATTTCCTATTTTTAATTTAATATCCGTCATAATAAACATCATTAATAATTCAAAATTAATCTTCTTTTTAAGCCAATTTTCTTTTGAAATTCCATCTAAATTATCAAATTCAGAAATACTTATTTCTCTATTATCAAGTAATTTATCAAAAACAAATTTAAAACATTCAACTAATAAAGTATAATCTATTTTTTCTTTTTCCCAACCTTTTTCATATTCTACTTTAATTTTTTGATTATTTTGAGAATCTTTCGAATTTAATACTTGTTTTTGCCATGCCCATTCAAGTGGATATACAAACTCAAATTCAGGAGAAAAAAGTGGTGCAATTATTTTTTCTAAATTTCCAAAACTCTTAAGTCCAGTAGAATCAATTTGTTCTTTCCAAATATTGTTTTTAAAGGAAACTGTTGTTGTTTTACAAAAAAATATTGGATATTCTTTTCTTATACGCACTTCTAATTCAAAGTTTTTAACAGTAACTGCTGCTAATTTATCATGCATTCTTCTTGCTTTTTCAAGATTTATAAACACTTCAATTGCTTCTTTACGAGCTTTAGGTTCCATTTTTGTAACTCTATTTTTCCATTTAAATATTTTATCAAATACTTTTTGTTCTTCTTCAAATTGTTTTTCTATATTTATTTTACTTTTATTCGACATAAAAATATTTTTAGGATTATTTAAAATATCTTCCCTATAATCTATTTCTTTTGTTATTAACTTTCTTACTTTTAAAAGCAAATTGTTAACTGAAGATTTTGCTTTATTAAAGTTTCCACTTTTAATTAATTGAAGTGTATAAAATTGTTCAACATCAAATTCAAACTCTTCAATAATATCTCTTGTTAAAAATATCATTTCTTTTGAGATATTGTGAAGTTTATATACGGTTTGTCCACCCTTTTCCCATTGACTATAATTTTTATCTGAAACTAAATATCTAAAGGAAAAATCTTCATATTCATTATTTTCTTCATTAAATATTGTAGCTTTAAAACTATTTCCCATTTTAGGATCTTTATAATTAATAACTCCATCAACTAAACGAATAATATCTTTACTGTTATTTTTTAAATCTAATTTATTAACAATTTCTTTTGTATAATTAATTAAATCTGCTTTAGTTCTATTTTCATTCTCTAAAATTTCTAATTTCATAACTTTTAATAAAAGTAAAAGTGTAATTTCTACTCTATTATCATGTAATTCATCTAATTGAAATCCTTCACCTAATAACTTAATTACACTTATTTTTTTTAATCTATCATTTAAACCATCGAAAATATTCATTTTATCACCTCATAGCTAATTAATTCTTGAGGAATTCTTAAATTATTATTCCATAAATATTTAATTTTAGTTTTATAATTGTTATTAAATTGTTTAATGAAATATTCAAGATATATAATATTTTTATTCTGATTAGTATTATATTTGAATGTTTTATTACCATCTAGCATTTTTAGATAAAATGACATCATTAATTCAATTTCTAAATTTATATTTTTATTACAAAGTAAAAAATAAATTCCTAAACCTTCAGGATCAATATCCCCTAAATAATAAATATTGACTTTCCTATTATTAATCAAAGATTTAATTTTATCACCTTTATTAATAATTGCTTTACCATTTCCAAATATTAACGCATCAATTTTTTCTTGACCTATAAACTGTTTTGATTCTAAAATTCTTTTATAACTATAAAAACTCGCTTTATTTTCTAATATTAATACATTTTCAAATTCATCTGTAGCTGAAAACCAAACTAATTCATCAATTTCTTTTCTTATTTTTAATGCATCATAAATATCAAGAAAATCCAAATTACTATTTAGTTTCAAATTAGATAGAACATTATTTTTTTTCTTATAAAATTTTTCGTCATTAAAAAGTTCAAGACAACGTTCCTCATAACTAACAAAATTTCTATATTTATTATTTTTAATGAAATTATATATCACTTTTATTTTATCCAATTCAAAATTATTTTGATGATTTATATTTCTTCTATAAAATGATAAATCCAATAAATCTGAATACTTTAAAAAAACAAAATCTGACCAATTATTTTCTACTAAATTAATTTTTTTCCATTTTGATTTTACTTTAGGATTTCTTTTAATATAATCTGATGATTTAATTTCAACAATTTCACCATCATTTTTTAATTTGTTTATTACATTAACTAATTTATTATATCCACCTAAATCATAATATTTTTCAGTTGAAGATAATTTCTTTATTAATTTAGTTTCTAAATCTAATAAAGAAAATGTTTTAGTTTTATAATTTTTTATTAATTTAATAATTAATTTTTCCATATTTATCCTTAATATTCTATTTCTAAACCTACTCCAACCTCTTTTAATTTAACAACCTTTGACAATTTTATTTTAGAATCTAAATCAGTGCAATGACATGCATGAATCTCTTTTATATTTTGATTATCAAAATAATCTACAGTTTTAGTAATTACTTCCTCTTCAGGT
This sequence comes from Peptostreptococcaceae bacterium, assembly GCA_027064135.1. Taxonomy (GTDB): domain Bacteria; phylum Bacillota; class Clostridia; order Peptostreptococcales; family Acidaminobacteraceae; genus HSG29. The sequence goes on from JAMOQG010000079.1 coordinate 11,871, forward strand.
TCAAGTAAATGAAATCCACCTATTACATCAATAATTCTATCATCATTACATATTTTTTTAGCATATTCAATAATGTTGCAAATACCTGCATGCGAACAACCAGTAATAATAACTATTCCATTTTCTGTTTTGTAAGCAAGTGCTGAATCATCAAGTAAATAGTCATCTTTTACCATTCCATTATAATGAACTTTACCAATTGGTGTTTTATTTTCAAAATCATTTGTTCTTTCTATTTCACCTAAAAAAACTAAATTTTCAGTTATCCATTTCGGTTTATTTGAAAGTCCCATTGAAAAATGATTTTTTAATTTATCCTCATCTATCAAACTACCAATTTCATCTCCATCAAAAGTTTTACTATGAAAAGTTTCTTTATGAGCAACTAATTTTGGTTTATTATAATTTTGATTTTCAAAAACTCTTTCAGTATAAAAATTAAATAATGGCATTAGTCCCCATGTATGATCAAGATGACCATGTGAAATTATTAAATAATCAAGATCTATCAAATCTATTTCCATTTTTTTTGCATTTTTCATAAATGCATCTGAATAACCAACATCAAACAATATTTTTGTTTCACCATCTTCAATGTAGTAAGAAACCCCTGGCTCAGCTAAAAAATATCTGTCTATTAAAGTATTATTATCAATTAAAACTTTTAATTTCATTTTATCCACCCTTCAAAATTTATCTCTTAATTAATTATACACTATTTTTTATATAAAAAAAATCAACTGACTAAATCAATTGATTTTTTTATATTCTACTTAGCAGCATTTAATATTGTACAATTCTTTCTAACAGCATCCATTGCAGCAGCATTAATTGGATATGCAACTGGAGAAGCAGTAACCAACGGATGTGTTGCTGCCTGGAAAGTATTAAGTTGTGAAGCAGTAATTCCATTTTGAATTGACAAACTAAGAACATTTATCATTTCAGCAACTGAATCTCCACCTGAAATTTGAGCTCCCAAAATAACTCCTGAACATTTAGAGAATAGGAATTTTACATTAAGCATTTGAGCTCCAGGTAAATTTCCAGGATGCTTATCAAATGTTTTTGTTTCACCTGTAATATAACTAAAACCTTCTTTTTTTGCCATAGCTTCAGTTAATCCAGCTGCAGCAAAAGTTCTTCCAAATACTTTAGTAGCAAAAGCACTAATTGTACCTTTATTTTCTCTAACAAGTCTTAATTCAAATGCATTACTTCCAGCAATTTTAGCTTCGCCAGTAGCAGTTGAAGCTAATAAAATTGGAACATCTTTACCGGTAAAGAAACATCTTTTAATAGCACAGTCACCAACAGCAAATACATCAGGATCACTAGTTCTTGTATATTGATCTACTACAATTGCGCCACGTCTTGTAACTTCAATTCCAGCATCTGCGGCTAATTTACCATTTGGTCTAGCACCAAGTCCTAAAATTACTAAATCAGCTTCAATTTTTTCTCCGCTTTCTAATTCAACAGTTTCAACTGCAGTTTTACCATTAATTTTAACTACTTTTGTACTAGTTCTTACGTCAATTCCGCCTTCTTTTAATTTTTCTTCTAGTTCATTAGTATACTCTTTATCAAATGCAGCACTAACACAAGCATCAGCAAGTTCTACTAATGTTACATTTTTACCATCAACAGCAAATTGCTCTGCAAATTCAACACCAATAAATCCTCCACCAACCACAACAACATTTTTAGCTGATTTAGCTTTTTCTAATACTTCATTTAAATATTCTTCTTCTTTTAATACTGCATATACGTTTTCTAAATCATATCCTGGAATAAATGTAGGAACAAATGGCAATGAACCAGTAGCAATGATTAATTTATCATATTCTATAGTTTCGCCATCTCTAGTAATAACATTTTTATCTTCTCTATTAATTTTTGTTACTCTATCAATTATTAATTCAACATCACTATTAGTAACTGCTCCATCTGGAATAATATTCTTTTTAGTATCTTTTAATGTTCCAAAAATATATGGAATACCACATGGAATCATAACAGAATTAGTATCTCTAATTAATGCAATTTTAATATCTCCATAAACTTTTCTAGCTGTTGTTGCAGCTAATATTCCTCCAGCACTACCACCAATTACTAATAAATCAACTTTTTTCATAATAATAACTCTCCTTTTTTTAATATAGTTCACTATTCATATTATTCTTTAAAAAATATTGCAACTATTTTCTTTACCTCTTCATTTTTTAAAGAATAATAAATTTCTTTGCCTTTTCTTTCACCACTAATTATATTTGCAGCTTTTAATTTTGAAACATGTTGAGATACAGTTGATTGTGCTTTATCAAGACAATTTTGCATTTGAGATACATTACAAACACCATTCAAATATAGCGAATGAACTATACATAATCTTGATGGATTTGAAATTGCTTTTAAAATATCAGCTTTTTTCTCAAATAATCTTGGATTTGTATTAATTGTTTCCATAATAATAGCCCTCTCCTCCTTCATATCCAACATATTAACATATCTATATATTACGATATAACAATATTATACACTAAATTAAAAATTTATCAATAATTTTTTCACAAAGTTTTCAATTTTTTTTTATAATTAAAATAGCTTAGGAAATTTCCTAAACTATTTTAATCTATATGTTATATAATTTTTATACTCTATTAATTCTACTTCTTCATCTACTAGTAGTTTGTTGAATATATCAACATCTTTTTCTAAATCTCTCGAATCAAGAAATGCTTTAATTTCATATTGATTCATAGGATGTCTTTTAATTATACTTTTAATTGCAGCATAATCGTCTGTAATTTCACTATGAAATCCTGAAGAAACTAATTGTTCTATTGAAATCCCTTTTAAAATTGTGATAGCTTTATCAATAATTTCTTTAGAAGGTTTTTTAATATAGCTTTCTGCAGGCGGTCTTGCAGGAACATTAATATATATCCTATCATAATTTATTAAATCAATTATTTTTTTAAATTCTAAAATACTTTCTTCGTTATCATTTATATCTTTCAATATCATAGTCTCTAAATATAATTTTCCTTTATATTCCTTACTGAAAGTTATTAAACCATCAAGTACACTTTTATAATTAAGCGATCCATGTGGTCTATTAATTAATTTAAAAGTCTCTTCGTTATACGCATCTAATGATGGCAATACAAAATCTGCATTCATTAATTCATCTCTAACCGATTTTTCAGAAAATAAAGATCCATTTGTAATTACTGCAATTGGAATATCTGTAATTTTCTTAATTTCTTCTATTAATTCACCTAATTTTAAATATAATGTAGGCTCTCCTTCTCCAACAATAGTAATAATATTGAAAGTGGCATTTCCTTTCATATATTCCTTTAACTCATCAATAATATCATTAACTTTGAAAAAATTTTTTCTTGTATTTATTAATTTATTTGTTCTTCCAAGCTGACAATAAAGACAAGAATAATTACATGTTTTTTCAGGAATTGGACTAACTCCAAGAGAAATACCCAATCTTCTTGAAGGTACTGGACCATAAATGTATTTATACTGTTCCATTTTCTACCTCGCATTCATTATCACTCAAATTTTCAATATTATCCATTTTTAAAAATGTTTCACAAACAATTGGTGAAAATTGCTTTCCTGAATTATTTCTTATTTCTTCAATTGCTCTTTCTTTAGAAAAAGCTTTTCTATAAGGACGATTAGTAGTCATTGCATCATATGCATCTGCAACTGCTAATATTTGCGTTTCTAATTGAATCTCATCCCCTTTCAATCCATCTGGATATCCAGTGCCATCACATCTTTCATGATGATGTTTTACACTAGCTTTAATTTTATCTAAATTCTTAATTGAATTTAATACATTGAAACCATCTGTTGGATGTTTCTTAATAATCTCAAACTCTTCATCTGTCAATTTCTCTTTTTTATTTAATATTTCTTTGGGAATAAATGTTTTACCTAAATCATGAAGCAATCCAGATAAATATAATTCTTTAATGTCTTTATTTGATAATTTCATTTCTTTGCCTATTTGCTTAGCTATATTTGCAACGTTAAAAGAATGATATTTTGTATATTTATCATGATATTCTAAAATGTTTGTCATTGCTTTCACAATGTCGACAAGCCTATTTTCTTCTTTTATTGCATTTTCTAAGTTTTCGTAATATGATTCAACAAGTAGTTGAAATGTATTAACTATTTTAATATCATTTTTATTGTATTTAAGTTTACTATTTTTATCAAGTTCCAAAAATAATCCACCAATATGCTTATCTTGATACTTAATAGACAAGTAAATCACTTCTTTTGATGCCGGAGAATACTTACTATATTCATTTATTCTATCTTCTGACATAAATTTCCTAATAGTACTATCCTTAGTAAAATAAAGCCCTGTTTTAGGATAACAATTTTCGATAATATTTTTTTCTAATTTAATTTCTCTTAGCTTTTGAATGTTATACCCATCAGTCTTTAATTGATAAACATAATCATCAACATACTTAAAAACCACTCCGTAATCATATCCAGATATTATTTTTTTTGCAATTTCATAAACTTTTATTAAATAATCATCTTCATCATAATTCTTGTAAATATGAATATCTGATATAGAATCAATTAAAATTTGATGTTTATCAAGCGAAATATTCAATTCTAAATTCAATTGATCTATTGTTTGGCTATAAGCTTCTAATTGCTGATAAACAGCATTTATCTCTTCGTTTTCATTCTTTAATAATTTATAATCTTTTTCAGCATTTTTTGTTTTTACTTCTTTATGTGAAAAATATTTATTAATAAACACATTAAAAACCCCACCTAAAGTAAATATAAAAATAAACTCTAGAAAAATGTTATTATTAAAAAATGTAATTTCGTTTATTAAAAAAATTATTATAATTAGAACCATTCCGCCAAATAAATAATCTTTTATGAGTTTTGTGTTTTTCATAAATATCCTTTCAAACTCAACGCAATGTTAATCGTTCTCATTATATCATAATATAAATTTTTTTTAATGAAATAAATAATATATTTTCCATATAAGCATAAAAACTTTTAGAATATTATTATTCTAAAAGTTTTTTAATTTATTATAATTCTTTTTTACCAGCAATTAAATCTCTATACCAATAATATGATTCTTTCTTTGTTCTTTCTCCTGTTTCAAAATCAACATAAACAAGTCCAAATCTATCTTTATATCCTTCTGCCCATTCAAAATTATCTAATAAAGACCATTGGAAATACCCAGTTACATCAATTTCATCATCAATAGCGTCGCTTAATCTACCTAAGTAGCTTCTTAAGAAATCGATTCTTCCTTCATCATGAACTTTACCATCAATGCTTATCCAGTCTTTATTTGAAAGTCCATTTTCTGTTATCATAATTGTTTTTTTGTATCTTTCATACATAAAATATGGTCCCCAATATAATGCCTCAGAGGTAATAGGCCAATCAAGACCGGTAACAGCATGTCCAGCATTAAATTTTATAAATTCAAAACCTTCTTCTGAACTTTTGACAACCTTGCCATGATAAATATTTAATCCCATAAAATCAACATTTTCTGATATTATTTTTAAATCATCATCTAATGATTCTGGTAAATTATCACTATAATTCTTATAAACCCAATTAGGATATTTACCTAACATAACAGGATCAAACCATAATTCATTATCAAAACAAAAATCATATCTTTTTGTATCATTTACTTTTGATTGTCGATTAAATGTATATTCTCTTGCAGCATTTTTATCTTCTTCAGATGTTGTATTTGGAATACCTGTGTCACATACAAATGCAAAACCAATATTTGCATTTTCTACATATTCTCTTATTTTTCTAACAGCTTTACCATGAGATAATAAAACATTATGAGTCATTCTAATAATATCGAATTTACTTAATTTAAGTCCAGGAGCATGAGTTCCTAATGAATAACCTAGTCCTATAAATACTTGTGGCTCATTAATTGTCATCCAATTTTTTACTCTATCACCATATCTTTTAACAACAACTTCAGTATATTCTTCAAACCATTTTGATGATTCATCATTTAACCAATGTCCTTTTTTATAAAGTTCATAAGGATAATCCCAATGAAATAATGTTATATATGGTTCAATGTTCTCTTTTATTAGTTCATCAATAAACATATCATAAAATTTTAATCCACTTTCATTAATCTCTCCAATACCATTCGGTAAAATTCTAGTCCAAGATAATGAAAAACGATATGCTTTTAAACCTAAATCTTTTATAATTTTTACATCTTCTTTTATTCTATGGTACGAATCACATGCAAAATCTCCAGTATCTCCATTATAAACTCTATCCGGCTCTTTACAAAACATATCCCAAACAGATATACCTTTCCCATCTTCATAAGATCCACCTTCTACTTGATATGAAGCTGTTGCTGCACCCCACTTAAAATCTTTATTAAAACTCATTTTTCACCTTTAACCTTCTTTTTGTTTATTCCTTATTCTTTAACTCCACCTAATGCAACACCCGCTATTATAAACTTAGAAAAAGCGGCATATACTAATACTAAAGGTAAGATTGTCATTGCAACTCCTAAATAAATGCTACCATATTCTGTTCTATATATATCTGCTTTTAACAATTGTACTAACATCGGCAATGTATATTTATCCTCAGTGCTAATTAACATTAAAGGTACTATTAAATTATTCCATGATCCAACAAAAGTAAATATACCCATTGTTGCTAAACCTGGTTTCATAAGCGGTAATCCGATTTTATGAAAAATCGACAATTCTGAAGCGCCATCTATTCTTGCAGCCTGTACTAATGTTACCGGAAAACTTGAAAGCAAGTACTGTCTCATAAAAAATACAGTAGCAGGCGAAGCTAAACCTGGCAATATAAGTGGAATATAACTATCTGTCAAACCTGCATTTAACATCATTTTATAAAATCCTATAAGGCTTAATTGCGCTGGTACCATTAAAACAAATGCAATAATTGAAAATATTACTTTCTTTCCTTTAAACTCATATACTACAAGAGCATATGCGGTCATTGCTGAAAAATATAATACTACTAACGTAAAACTTGTTGAAATAAACAAACTATTTGCAAATCCTCTATAGAACCCAAAACCTCTTCCAGTTAATACCTCATAATTGAATGACATGAAATGACTTGGTATCATTGAAAACCCTTGCTGAATTTGTTCAGTAGATCTAGTAGCATTAACTGCTAAAATCCAAAATGGAATAACACTTAAAATAAATAATATAATACTAACAAAATATTTAATTACTTTTTTACTAAATTTTCTGTTTTTCATATTATCTACTCACCTTCCGTTTATCTCTATTCATTACATAATAAATAATCGCACTAAATACCATTATTATTACCAGCAAAACAACAGATGCGGTTGCTGACATATAAAAATTTCTATTTCCAGTAAATGCTTGATTATATACATATATCATTCCTGTTTCGACAGCATAATCAGGACCTCCACCAGTTAATAAGAATGGAATATCAAACATTTGCATTCCACCTACTAAAGATGTAATTAATATATATAATGTAATAGGTTTTAATAGTGGTAATGTAATATTTGAAAAAATTTTCCAATCTGAAGCTCCATCAATTTTTGCTGCTTCAAATAAAGAAGGATTAATACCCATTATACCTGCACATAATATTATAAATGTAGATCCGTACCATCTCCAAAATTGAATAAATGCTACGATAATTCTTGTTCCCGGTTTGCTTCTAAAAAATTCAAAAGGTTCCTGAATAACATTAAAGTGAATTAGTATTTGATTTACTGGGCCATGAGGAAAACCAAATAATGAATTAAATAAAATCGCTAAAGACGCTGCAGTTATGATATTTGGCAAATAAAATATTGCTTTAAATAATCCTTCGCCTTTTATTTTAACAGCATTATCTGTAAACCATTTTGCTAATATCAAAGCAACTAATAATTGCGGTATAAAATTCATTCCCCATATAATCCATGTATTTTTTAAAGCTTGTAAAAAATGATCATTATGTAAAATGTGAATATAATTTTTAAATCCAATAAAATTAAGCTCAGTTTCCCATCCCGCTAAATCAGTAAAACTTAAAGTTATCGTGTAAATAATTGGATATAATTGAAATAGTAAAAATCCAACAATAAAAGGTATAATAAACATTTGTCCATATTTACTATAATTAGCAATTCCAGCCTTTCTTTTCTTTTTTGATTTAGTTATTTCCATAAAACCCTCTTTCCAAAATATTTTTATAAATAGTGCATGAAAGAATCAATCTTACATGCACTATTGTTTTTTAGTAATCTAAATTCGGGAATGCATCTTTTACACTACTAGTAAATGATTCTAAAGCATCTTCTTTATTCTTTTCACCTTTTGTATAAGCCATTAATTGTTCGTCAAATAAATCATCAATATCAAGATCACTACCAGTCATAGTTGTTGCATCAATACCTTTTGCCATTTCAGCAAACATAGCATATTGATTTTGTCCTGCTAAAAATTCATCAGAATAAGTATCTTTAACATTTTCTACAACATTAACATTAGCAAGGAAATCTCCACTTTCTTTAGCATAAGCTGTTAAGAATTCTTCATTTAATGTTAAGTAATTAATTAAATCATAAGCTGCTTGTTCCATTTCAGTTCCTTCACGTATTGTTAACCAAGTTCCACCCCAGAAATAAGGTGCAGGTCCTTGAACCATTGCCCAATCACCAGCTGTAGTTTCTCCAGAATTCGCATTTTCAGCATTTGTTTTTAATACATAGTGAAGTCCCCATGTTGGTAAGAAATATCCAAACACTTCATCATTAGACATTGAGGCAAACCATGTTTCAGTCCATTGCTCAGCATCATTTGTTAAACCTTCTTCAGTAAATTTCTTTCCAATTTCCATTAATTCTTCAATTTTAGGGTCAATAGTAAATTTATTATCTACAATCCATCCATCTTTTCTGTCTGCTTTAAATACTTTTGTTAAATCTCCTAAAGAACTAATTATTTTAGTCTCTCCATTAGATTTTTCTTTTATTGTTAAAGCAGCTTCATAAAACTTATCAAAATCAGCTAATAATGGTTGCACATCTTCAGGTTCACTAACACCTAAATACTTTTGTGCTAAACTTCTTCTATAGAAATATGCACCTGGAGTTGCTTGCCAACTTAAACCTTTAAACTCTCCATTTTCTGTAGTTGCAACATCTTTAACATATTGCATAATAGGAATTTCTGTAGGTTCTATTCCCATTGTTCTTAAATCTTTTGTGTATTTAGAACTAAAATATTTTTTTGCATATGCAGCTTCTACTGCAAATACATCAGGAGCAGCTTTTCCAGAACCCAAAGCTGGATCTAATTTTGATTGATAATTCTCATTAGGAACTACAACAACTTCTATTTCATAATCTAAATCATTGTTTTTTTCATAATAATTTTCAATAATTCCTTTTAATTCATCTGTAAATGTCCAAACAACCAAAGTATCACCTTTATTTGCAGCTGGTTCTGAAACTTCAACAGGTTCTCCTGTTGTTGCCTTTACCTCTTTTTCAGTTGGTTCAGATGTTGTAGTATTTCCACATCCGACCAAAGAGAATAACATTACTAAAACTAAAACTAAACTTAATACTCTTTTCATTCTTTCACTCCTTAATATTTTTGTTTATATAATTTGGACTTAAATCCATTAAAACAGCACAACACTGTTTATATACTTTTAGGGACCGCTCCCACAGTATGCAAAAAATTATTTTGCTCTTGGTTCAGCAGTTGTTTCTCTAATAATAAGTTCACATTCAAATTCTTTACTTTCACCTTTTTTACCATCAACAATCATTTTATATAATTCATTAACTCCATATTTAGCCATTTCAATATTTGGTTGTCTAATTGTTGTAAGTAATGGGATTTGATTTTTTGTGTCCATAAGATCCTTTGAATCATCAAAACCAATAATAGAAATATTTTCTGGAATTTTAAATCCCAAATCTATTAACCCATCAGCTAACCCACTTGCTGCTATATCATTAAAACATACCACAGCTGTTATTCCATTTTTTTCAATTTCCATTTTTACTGTTTTAGCTATTTCATAGGCTTCATATATTTCAAATCCAATTTCATAATACGTTTTAGACTTTAATTTATAATCCATAAGTGCTTTTTGGTAACCCATATATCTTTCAGAAAATTCAATTCTTTTTTCTTTTTGACATATATATAAAATTTCAGTATGTCCTAATTCAATTAAATACTCCACCGCTTGATAAGAAGCATTATAATTATTAATATCTATCATAACACCTTCATCAAAAGTTAAATTGGTACCAATCCCAACAAACAACTCTTTATCATCGGTTAAAACTTTTAATTCTTGTTTTGAAACAACATCCTCACCTAAAAATATATATCCATCAACGCTTTTATTTAATTGTTCCAAATAATTAACTCTGCTTGGAGTAGATTTGTTTGTTGTACAATATAACGCTCCATAATGAAGTTCATTTGTAAATATACTATTAATTTCCCTAACGTATTCAGAAAAGAAACTGTCAGACAAATCATGAACAAGTACTCCTATAGTATTATTTCTTTTTAATCCAAGTTTTCTTGCAGCAGCATTTGGCTTATAATTATATTTTTTTATTGCATCAAGTACTTTTTGTTTTTTTTCTTGATTAACACCAACTTGATTGTTTATTACTCTAGAAACAGTACTTTTTGATACACCAGCTTCTTTTGCTATATCATATATAGTTGCCATTATTATCACTTCCTTAACTTATAATTACTATAACACATACCGGGAGCGGTTTCAAGGAAAATGTTTTCATATTTTAAAAAATATAATTCCTTCTATTTTCATCTATTGTGGAATATAATATTGATAGGCTATTTATGAGGAGATAATTTAATGAAAAATCTACTAAAAGAAAATTTAATTAACAACAAAGCTTCCATTGGAACTTTTGTTACCAACCCAACTCCAGATTTAGTTGAAATTATTGCACTTGGAGGATTTGATTTCATCGTTATAGATACTGAACATGGAGATTTATCTGTTGAAACAACAAAAAATTTAGTTAGAGCTGCTGAATACAGAAAAATTACACCTATTATTCGTGTTACAGAAAATTCAACTACAGATATTTTAAGATCTCTTGATGTTGGTGCACATGGTGTTCAAGTACCACAAGTAAATACTGTAGAAGATGCAAAAAAAGCAATTGATGCTTCTAAATACTTTCCAATTGGTTCTAGAGGTCTTGCTTTAGCTCGTTCTGCTGATTATGGAAATATTAATGCGTTTGATTATTTCAGAAATTCTAATAACGAAACAATGATAATTGTTCATTGTGAAAACACTGAAGGATTTAGCAATTTAGAAGAAATTTTGAAACTTCCTGAAATTGACGTTATATTTCTTGGCCCTTTCGATATGTCACAATCTCTTGGTATTCCAGGGCAAATTTACGATAAAAAAATTGAAGATATTGCAAATGAAATTATAAATCTTACTAATAAATATAATAAATCTGCTGGAATATTTGTTACTAATGCTGAAGAAGCAAATAAAAGAATTAAACAAGGCTTTAAATATGTAACAATTCAAATGTTTGATACTTTTATTTTAAATGCATGTAAAACTGAAATATCAAAAATTATTAAGTAATAAAAATGGTTCATACCTTATTGGTATGAACCATTTTATTTATAGTTTTTCTGTTTTCTTAATAAAATATTTAAAAACACTTAATTGCTCTTCATCATTTTCAAACATCATTTCAGGATGAAATTGTAATCCTAAAATAAAATTATTACCTTCATATTCAATAGCTTCTACTATGTTATCAGTTGCTTTAGCAATTACTTTAAATTGTTTAGCAACTTTTTTTATTCCTTGATGATGAAAACTATTTACTTGAATTTTATTTTTATTATATATTTCATATAATTTTGAATTTTTATCAATTTCTATTTCGTGATTTTTTTTATATTTGCAGTCTAATGGACCTAAATGATTAATATCTGTTTCATATTCACTATTAATATCTTTATATAAAGTTCCTCCAAAATATACGTTTAGTAATTGTATACCTCTGCATATTCCAAGTATTGGTTTATTTAATTTGATAGCTGATTTTAAAAGTCTAAATTCAAATTCATCTCTTGTCTTATTTGATTTCATAATTCCTACATCTTCATCTATATTTTCTATACCATAAAAAGATGAATCAATATCTGAACCTCCAGTGAAAATTATTCCATCTACGCGCGATATGATTTCATCTATAACATTATCATCTGCATATTTTAATATTGGAATTAAAAATGGCAATCCTCCTGCCCTTTCAACTGCATTTGAATAATCAACAGAAACTCTAGATTGATTCAATCCTTTTAAATGAACAACATTATTTTTTTCATATTCTTCTGAATTTATTATACTTGTGCTTATTCCAATAAATGGTTTCATTTTAATCTCCAATACTTTTTCTAGCTTTTTCAATTAATTTAAAATAAATTTTCTTTAACTGCGGTTCATTTGAATGTGTTTCTATTTCATCAATACTAATCCATTTAATACCACTTGTCTCTTCTTCATTCATTATCAATTTTTCATTTTCATCTGCAATTAATATATATGAGATATTTAAATGCAAATGAGTTGATACATACTTACCATTTTTTATATGCCCCCATACTGGAATAATATCAATGGTACTGATTTCATTATTTAATGCAATTATATTATTTAATCCCGTTTCTTCATTTGCTTCTTTAAGAGCGATTTCTAATAAATCAATATCTCCATCTGCATGTCCACCGGTCCATGCCCATGTTTTGTAAATGTTGTGATGAATCATTAATGCTTTATCAAATGTTTTATTTAAAATAAAACCTGAACTTGTAATATGTGCAATTTCATTTTCACGAGTTAATACGTTATCACCAAATACATTAATGTAATCTAAAATAATTTTTTTATCATTTTCTTCTTGATTGCCATCAGGAATAAAAGAGTTTATCTGTTTTATATATTTCATTTTATCTCCCTATTTAATATCTATAAGCAATTTAAATTTAATATGATTATATGATTGATCAGTTGCATAATTAATATTCTCAATTATAATTTTTACGTTCACATTGTCAAAATCATAATAAATACTTGCTTCATCTAAATTATTAATATCATTTGAAACATGATTTGTTTGAAAGTCTTTTACCATTTTTTCAATATTAATTACACCATATATTTCTTCATTACCCATTATCTTTAAATTTTCTGTTTCATCGTCATATAAAATTTCAATCTTTTCATTTTTAAATGTTTGTGGATCAGATAGGTTAATATTCATATCAAGAATATAATCAAATTCTGAAATATTAATAATTTCATTTTCAATATAAAAATAGTAATTTATAATATCGCTATTTTTGTATTTATTTCTATAATAGTAATTATATTCAAAACCAAAAACTTTTTTCATATCATCAATTTCAAAATTTTCTGGTAAAATTTGAATATTATTAAGTTCACTATATTCATCAAAATATTTTATAAAATTGCTAATTTCAGACTCCTGAATTTCTGAAATATTTTTATTTTTAATTATTTCTCCATTTTCAAGCATATCAAAACTTTCTAATAAAGAAATAAATCTATTTTCTTGTAATTTCTTAGAAATAGTAAACGAACTTTGCGGTCCATATACAGATATTAATATTAAAAAAATTGCTAATAACGGAAATGCTTTTGAATTAAGTTTCTTTGAAAAGAAGATATAACTCATGCTAAAAAATAACCATATTCCTAAAACAACTACAAAATACCTCGGTGGAGTTATACTGTAATCAAAAATTCTTTTAAAAATAGCTAAAAACATCATTACTAATGGTACCATGAATATTAAAGGAAAATATTTATAAAATATTTTTATAAATTTATTTTTATCCTTTATTTTATTTATAAAAAATAAAACAAGCACAGATATAAGACCATACCAAAGCACAAGATGACTAAGTAAATTAATAGGAAATTCTTTAATCATTATTATTTTAATAAAATAAGAATAAAGAATTAGTGTATATATAATTATTAAAGGAATAATAATATAAAAAATTAATTTCTTTAATACTGACGGATACATTATTACTTTCAATTTTTCATCATTTTCAGGAAGTCTAGCTAAAAAATAAGTAATTGAAAAAATTGTTGAAATTAATATATATATATCTAAGTAAATCTCACTATTTAAATTAAGTTCAAACAGTTTTTCTACTGTAAATATCATTGAAGAAATTCCGATATAAAGAATTAGTGAATATAAAAAAGTAATAAAAAAATTGCTAATTAATTTGATAATAAATATTGAATAATTTTCCTTCTTATAATAACCAATTAATGAAAACATTAATAAAAATGAAATTAATAACGAAAAAAATCGAATCATAAACTTACTATCAAGCGGATTTGGAACATTCACATAAATGACAGACAGTATTATAACCGCTATAATATCAACAAAAATTCTTATTTTTATTTTATTATTATTTTCATATAAAAGTTTTCCATATGTCGAAATAGGAACTGCTAAAATTAAAATCATAATTAATTTTTCTAAACTCTCTATTGAATCATTTGAAAAATTAAATTCTCTATTTAATATTATCCCAACCACAGCCAACAATATTGATACTAAAGCAGTTTCTGGAAATCGTTGAAAACTTGATTTCAATTTTATAATTATATTACTTATTCTATTTGAAATTTTCATTTTAATATCTCCTTATCTTGAGACATCGTTTCAATGAATTTCATTCCCAATTCTTCATATAATTAATCTAAAACTTCTACAAAGACAACCATCAGCAATATTGAAATGCTAATGGTTATTGTTATTTTTATTTTTATTTTTACTTATCCTTTAATAATTTTTCAATTGTAGATTTCAATTCATCTTCAACTTGATGCGAATCTTTACTTTCCCTTGAATCTTTTCCAACAATAGAATTAAGTACATAATGAGTAGCAACTAGATCACAATTATCATGTATTGCATATGCACCACTCATAAGTAATCTATCATTTCTATTAAGATTTTTATTAAATTCATTATACATAATTTCTATAACATCTTTATCTCCTATATCCATAATATTGAAATAGAATTTTAATTTTCTATTACCGTAACTATAATTAATTAATTTATCAACAAAATCAAACCCTTTATCTTTACTTAATTTAAGCATTGCCAATAAATCATATTTTATTTCTCTCATTGAACCTTCATATGGTCTATATCTGATTTCTAAACCTAATGATACATCATCTAATTCTTCTTCTTTAACATAACCAATATATTTTTCATTATTAATTAAGAAGTCTTCCCCTAAAATTACCATAATGGTATTTAAAATAACTTTCGGTTTAAATCCTTTTCTCATAAGCATCATACCAATACCTAAAAGCACAAATTGAGAATAATAACTGTCACTACGCTCAAAATTCTTAGAATAATTAATTATTATTCTTTTAAACACTTCATATCTTATTTCTCTTACAGTTAACATTGCTAATAAATTGTAAGTATTATTAACCGTAAAATTAGGTGATTTATCAAGATTTGTTATTCCTTCTTTTTCAGCAAATAATGCTTCTTTGTAAATTAGTTTAGCAACTTTCACAAGTTTAAATTTTTCTGATACTGCCAATTTTTTTATTCTACTCAAATCAAATTCATTTCTAATTTCTATTAGCGCATCTTGTTTAGCGTTCATATAATCATCCTTTCCCCCATCAATTTCAACATAAACTACTAATACATTATATACCATTTTTATAAATATTTAAACTAAGAAATTTTTTGTTTAAGTTTTAATATGTATGGTATGTATCTTGTAATTAAAAGAAGGTTATATTATGATTTGTGAGAAATTAAACTAATATGCTTTCGTTAACCGTTTCAATGAATTCAAAAAATCTATTGTAGCTAAGGGATTTATCCGTATATATTGTGAATCTTATAAGATAAGTAAGTGTGTTCATAAAAATTTAAGTACTATATATGGCAAAGAAATAGTTCCTAAAAATATGATGCTAAACGGCGCACCTCTGCCTAGCACATCAACCGTAACTGGAATGAAAAAGCGCTCCATTATAGAAAATATTTGTAAATAATCAGAATCATAAAAGCTCCCTCTTGAAAATCGGGAGCTTTATATATTAATAATATCATTTAATTTTACTTTTTTAATAAAATAACTATTTTTAAATTCTAATACATATTCACAATTAAACATTAAAGGCCCAAGACTCCAGGGTTTTATATTCTCAATAATTTTAATTACCCTTTTTTCTTTATCAAGATAAACTAAATCTAAGGAAAATCTCATAAAAAACATATGAATTCCTTGAGTTTTTAAAATATAACAATTCTTCTCACTTATATTCTTTCTTAACATTAATCCTTTAAAACTTTTAAAAAAAGTATCTAAATAAACAATATTAATAAAATAATTATTTATATCTACATTCATATTCCACCTACATTTCCATCAATTGAATTATTACTGGCCCCA
Organism: Peptostreptococcaceae bacterium; assembly: GCA_027064135.1. Taxonomy (GTDB): domain Bacteria; phylum Bacillota; class Clostridia; order Peptostreptococcales; family Acidaminobacteraceae; genus HSG29. The sequence continues at coordinate 28,505 of JAMOQG010000079.1, forward strand.
ATAAAATTATAAATATAGTTGGGAAAATAAAAAACAATATTGGAAACAAAAGTTTTATAGGTGCTTTCATAGATTTTTCTCTTGCACTTTGTTTTCTTTTTTCCCTTACTAGCTTTGATTGTATCCTTAAAATATTTGTTATTGATACCCCTAATTCATCTGCTTGAATTATAGAACCAATAAACGTTGAAAGATCAGATACATCACATCTATTTGAAATATTTTTAAGCGCATCTTTTTTTTGAATACCTAAACGTGTTTCTTTTAACATAGTTTCAAATTCAAAGCTAAGATTTGATTCTGTTGATTTAATAAATCTATCAACAGCACTGTCAAAAGAAAGTCCCGCTTCAACAGTTACAGTAATCAAATCAATTGTATTAGACAATTCCTTTCCTATTGCATTTTTTCTTTTTGTAATTTTTTTAAGCAATAAAAAATAAGTAATAAAATTAACAAAGAACAACATAAATATAAATATAGCTATTAATTCAATATGCTTTAACTGAGAAATACGTTTCAATAAAATAACAATAACAACAGAAATTGACATACTTGTAAAAAATTTATATAACACCCACTTTTCTTTAGAAATTTTAGGATAAAGTCCTGCTGAGCATAATCTTAATTCTAATTTTGAAATATAACTTCTAGGAGTTAATTTAGTTAATTTTTCACCAATATCATCTGATACTTTTTTCAATGTTTTTTCATAAAACGTTTTCTCATTTCTATCATCAATTTCATTATACATACTATCATTTGAAATACTTTTAAGGCGTCTTTTTATTTGAGCTTTAGAATTCACAATTTTATTTAAAATAATTATAAGTATCAGAAATACTATTATAAATACTAATATACTAATTAAAATAGTCATTTCTTTCCTCCAATCTATACATCAATATTTACAATTTTCTTAATGAAAAAAGCTCCAATCAATTCACTAATTACTGCAGATATCAATAACACCTTACCAATTTCTGTATTAAAAAGCACGCTAATATATTCTTTATTTATTAATAATAATACTAAAATTAAAGCAATTGGCATTAATCCAATAACTATTCCTGACATTCTACCCTGAGCAGTTAATGTTTTAATTTCACCTTGAATTTTTATTCTTTCCATAATTGTTTCTGAAATATTATTAAGAATTTCTGCTAAGTTTCCTCCTGTTTCTCTTTGAATTTTTATTGCAGTAATCATTAGAGATAAATCTTTACTATCAACTCTAGTTTTTAAATTATCAAGTGCTTCACTAGCATTTACTCCCAATGACATTTCTTTTAAAAGTATTTTAAATTCTTTCCCAACTGGATCTGGCATATCCTTTGCCACAGAATTTACAGCCTGCATATATGAATAACCAGCTTTTAATGAATTAGCAAGTATACTAATTGTATCTCCCAATTGCTTTTCAAATAATATAACCCTTCTTTTCTTTAAGTTATTTAAAACTACTATAGGTAAAATCCAGAACACAGGAACAATAATTATAACTTTTATATTTTTAAATATCGCATAAAATATGATACTTAAAAATAATATAATAATAACTCTAATTGCATTAAATTCTTCAATTGATAGTCCAACATCGGAATTAATTAGAAGTTGTTCCTTTTTTCCTATTTTATTACTTTTTCTTTTTTTACTATTAATATCTTTTAAAAAATTAGTAATATATGATTTCTCATTTTTTTTATTAGTTTTTTTCTGATTTATATGTGTATTTGAATTATCAACAAATTTATCTATCCTTGTTTTCAATTTCTTCTTTTCATTTACTAATATCCCAACACCTAAAATTAATGTCAATATCAATATAAATATATAAATTGCAATTAATAACATAATAACACCTTCTTTATGAAAAAATTGATAAAGGAATTTTTATTCCTTTTTCTTTTAATTTTTCTACAGATTTAGGCATAATCCCAGTATATACAAAATTCCCAACAACTTTTCCAGTGCTCGATAAATTTTGTCTCTGAAATTTAAAAACATCCTGTAATACTATAACATCATTTTCCATCCCATGAACTTCAGTAATATTTGTAATTTTTCTGCTTCCATCTTGCATACGAGTTTGTTGAATAATTATATCTATAGCTGATGAGATCTGATTTCTAATAGCTTTAATTGGCAAATTCATTCCTGACATTAAAACCATTGTTTCTAATCTTGATAACATATCTCTAGGTGAATTCGCATGACCTGTAGTTAACGAACCATCATGACCTGTATTCATTGCTTGAAGCATATCAAGAGCTTCTCCACCCCTTACCTCACCAATAACAATTCTATCTGGCCTCATCCTTAATGAATTTTTTACTAAATCTCTAATTGTAACTTCACCCTTGCCTTCAATATTTGCAGGCCTTGTTTCAAGACGAACTACATGTGTTTGCGATAATTTAAGTTCTGCAGCATCTTCTATTGTAATAATTCTATCTTCATTTGGAATATAAGCAGATAAAACATTTAGCGTTGTAGTTTTTCCACTACCTGTACCACCTGAAACTACAATATTCAATCTTCCTTCAATGCAATATTCAATAAATTCAGCCATTTTTTCACTTAAAGTACCAAAATTCACTAAGTCTGATACTTTAAATGGATCTTCAGAGAATTTTCTAATAGTTAGTGAAGGTCCATCAATTGCCAAAGGTGGAATAATTGCATTTACCCTTGATCCATCCATCAATCTAGCATCTACCATTGGCGAAGATTCATCTATACGTCTTCCAATTGGCTCAACAATTTTTTTGATTACATGATATACATGATCATCATTTTTAAATTTTGCATCTGTTAATACTAATTTTCCGCTTTTTTCAATATAAACTTGATTAGCTCCATTTACCATAACTTCATTAATATTAGGATCATTAAGAAGAGAAGTTATAGGTCCAAAACCAAGAATTTCATCCATTAACTCTTTAATTAATCTGTCTTTTTGTATTCTTGTAATATTTAATTCTTCTTTTTCCACAGATTCAAGGATTACTTCTTTTATCCTATTATCACTCCCACTATTTTTCATATCCATTTTTGTAAAATCAATATCAATATTTTTTATTACATTATTTTGAATTTTCATTTTCATCTTATTATATGGGTCATCTTTTATTTCTCTTTCTTCAATGGATTCAGTTTTATTTGTAGTTTTTAATCTATTATTTAATGACATATTGCACCTCTTTATTCGGTTTCAATTAGTTTTATCAACATTTTTTCAAATTTACCTTTAGAAAACATTTTTACCTTACCAACAGGTTTACCAATATTTACTGAATTTTCAATTATTTTTCTATCTTCTGGAATAGTAAAATATATTGGAAACTTCAAATATTTATTAAGATCATTTATATTTACATTACTATTCTTTTGAAACTTATTTACAATAATTTTAATTTTAGAATCATCATAACCGAGCGATTTCATTACATCAATTCCAATTTTAGTATTTTTTATAGTCATTAAATCAGTTGTCGTAATAAAAAATATTTCATCGCAATAATCTAAAAAAGTTAATGTACTATTATTAAAATTTGTTCCTAAATCAATAATTACATAATCATAATTCTTTTTTACAATATCATTTATTTTTATGATATTGTCAGAGGTAATTGATTCCGCATTTTCTGGTCTTCTTGGCGCTAGTAAAACATCAACTCCATTATCTGTTTCAGTAATATATTCTTTTAAAAAATCAAATGATTCAAAAGCCATATCCTCTACAATATCGTATATTGTCTTAATTGGTTTTTTATCCGAAAGTACTGCTATATCACCAAACAAAAAATCACCATCAATTAACAAAACTTTTTTATTTTTTATTGCTGCTAGTTTTATCGCATAATTAAATGCTAAAATTGATTTTCCAACTCCACCTTTAGTTGAAAAAAAAGTTGAGAATTTTGCTTCCTTATCTTCCGATCTAACAATTTTCATATTACTTCTTCTCTCATTATTAAGCTTAATAGTACTCTCTACAGTGTCTACCAGTTCGCTCATACTAAAAGGTTTAAAAATATACTCTTTAGCACCTGAAAACATTGCTTTTTTTAAATATTCTGTTCCTCCTTGAACTGACATTATTATTACAATTACATCTGGATATTCTTTGCTAATTCTTTCAGTTGCTTCAAGCCCATTAACTATTGGCATATTAATATCCATCAATACGATATCTGGCTTTAATTCCTCTGTCTTTTGAATCGCTTCTTCTCCATTAATTGCTTCTCCAATTACTTCAAAATCATCAACCATATTTGTAATTTTAATAATTGCATTACGTGTAACATCGCTATCGTCCGCAACAAGTATTCTAATATGATTATTCATAGTACACCTCTAATCTTCAATTATTGGAATAATTAAAATTTCACCAGTAACAATTAAATTACTTTTTCCAATGCCATTTGCTTCTTTTATTAAAGTATATTTCTCTTCATCTTCATAAAAATCCAATGCAATACTTCTTAAAGTATCAGTATATTTAACAATATATTTTCTATATGCTTGCTCTCCACCAATTTCTATTGATACGCTTTCTTGATGTTCATTTTCATAAATTTTAAGCCATTCTTTTTCAATATCTCTATCAACTAACAATTCTCTCCATACTTCTCCATTAGTTTTAATTAATTCATTATCATCTATTGGTCTAAGTGCTAATTTAAGGACACCTATACTTTCGCCTAAAAATAATTTTTCAACATCTTCAGTATTAACAGCTAAAGTTACTGCATATGTATCCATGATTTTTTCTTCATTTATATAATTTCTAGACATTTCCTGTTTTATTGCCAACACTTTTAATTTCTGCAATAATAATTTTGCAATGTTTTCTCTAACCATTACTCCATTAACAACTTTTTCAGGTAAAAACACATACATATCAATCATATCTCCAGGTTTAATCAAATCTGCAACCGCTCTATACTGAGATGTGCTTATACTTACAGCTCTCTCCCCTTTATTTAATTTTAAAATCAACTTCGTATCATCTTTTGATATTAATCGTTTTTTTGCAAATCCTTCGCCACTAATAATATTTGAATAAGCGAATTTATTAACAATATCCTCTTTCTTTGTTTCATAAATTGAAAGATCAAAATTTTCAGGTACTTTTACTGTTTTTATCATTTTTTCTGTAATCATTGTATTTTCAGGTATATTATCTACAGCAACATAAAATTCTTTTTCAATTATAGGTTCAACCATTTTATTTTCCGTTTCTCTACTTAAATATTCATAAACTCCAAAAGAAGCTAATGCTGCAAAAATTAATGCAATTATTAATAAAAAAACTCCTAAACTTTTCATCTCAACCCCCAATTACTCAACTATTTTTGCTACATATACTCCATAATCAGTTTGTGTTTCTCCTGTTTCACCGCTAATAACATTTTTAACAAATCTTCCGGTAATTTGCATTTTACCACTTTGTTTACCAATATCTTCTACAAAAAACTGTGCAAATCCAACTATTGTTACATAATCTCTACCGCTTATATCTTCTTCTGCTATTATTGGTATTAACCATAATCTTACCGAATCTTCTGAAAAATTATCAAAAGTAGAATAATCATTTTGTAATAATTGCTTTAATGGATTTATTACCATTGCCATATTACCAGGTTCCGTTAAAATTTCATCTCCAACTTCCAACGTTCCAGAATAACCATATAGGGCATTATGACGAAACCAACATGCACCACATCCTTCTCCTAAAGCTAAAGCTCCAAAATTCCCGTTTGAACCGCCACTTGCTCCCTCTTTTAATACAACTTCTTCTCCATAAGTATATACTTCATCCGGTACACCAAATGGTTTAGCTCCTCCATTAATTTTAGTAACTGCGTTTATTGCTACTTTTACAGAAGCGCTAATTTCTGTTGTATCAATATTAAAATATTTCATAAATCTATTTTCAACTAATTCTGTAGATTGTAGTTTTAATGATTTATTATTATCTGAAAAAATTATCAGAACTGTATTAGGATCAACACCATTTTTAGTTAAGTATTCGGTTACTGTGGCAGTTGTTTTATTTACATCGTCTAAATCTTGTGCTCCAGCTAAAGCAGCTGCATCTAAAGCATTTGTAAGTTGAATATCTTCTACAACACTATAACCATAATCAGCAACCATACCTACCGCTCCAAGAAGCAAACCCAAAACAATAACAAAAATCACTGTAATTGAACCTTTATCATTTTTTATCATTTGCATCACCTACTCTACTCTCATAACAGATTTGCCTGAAACTACAACATTTTCACCCAAAATATTTGAAATAATTGGAGTATTAATATCAATAGTATAATTAATATCTATAGTAACATTTTCTCCTACACTCCTATAGCTTTCTGAAGGTGTAATAGTATAATTTAGTCTATTTGGATCTAGCGATGCAGTTCCTAAATCAATTTCACTAATTGCACTTGAATCTGAATTAGTTACTGCTACAACTCTAGCTGCATTTCTTGCTGTATTTTGAAGAACTATTTTTGTACTAAGTATTCTAGAGGTATCAAACATTCCAAGAAGTAAAATTAAAAATATAGGTAAAATTAATGTAAATTCAACCATTGATTGACCTCTATTATTAAATATCTTTTTCATATTACACCTCTTTCTTAAAAAAAGGGCCTATCGGCCCTTTGAGTAATTTCTGCATTTTAAAGTGCATCTTTTATTTCTGTAAATTTTTCTCCAAGTCTAGTTCCAAATAATGCTACAAGTGCAATGATTGCAATTGCTACCAAACCAATAATCAATACATATTCAACCATACCTTGACCTTCTTCATTTCCTAAATAATAGCTTAAATAAGTTTTAAAATAATTTAACATAATTTCCTCCTTGTATTTTTTGTTTTCCCAAATTTACTTTATTTGATAATTTAATAATACTCCCAATTTTTAAAAATTAATAAAGCATTAAGTCATATTTTTATAGGACTTTAGTCATATTTTAAATAATTATTCTTAAAGGTTATCAATAAATTCTTGAAATTTTGCTCCAATTGCATCACCAAAAGCCGTTACAATACCAATTATCAAAAGTGCAACAAATCCAATGATTAATACATATTCAACTAAACTTTGACCTTCATCATTTCCTAAGTAATACTCTAAATAAGTTTTAAAGTAGTTAATCATAATATTCTCCTGTGTTTTTAATATTTTCTTATCTGCTTTACTATTAATTTTATAATATTACTACTTTATGTATTTTAATACAGCAATAAGTCATATTTATATAGGACTTTAGTTATATTTTCAACAAAAAAATATAACAATATTTAATATCATTATATTTTTACATGCTTTTCTATATCATTTTTTATTGCAAAAAGTGCTGCTCTTACCCTATTAGTCACATTTATTTTACTATATATATTAGTGACATAATTTTTAACTGTTTTTTCACTAATATATATTTCTTCTGAAATTTCTTTATTTGTATATCCATTTGATAAATAATAAAGAACTTCTTTCTCTCTTTCAGTTAAATCACAAAATTTACTTTTTATTTCATCATTTGAATGTTTATAAATATCCACTAAAGAATTTACTAATCTTTTATCTATATATGTTTCACCATTAATAATACTCAATAAAATTTCAGATAGTTCTCGCGGATCAGAATCTTTTAAAATATATCCATCCGCTCCTGACTCAATTGCTGTAGAAAGAGATTTTCTATCACTATTAATAGTGAGTAAAACAACTTTAACATCATTTCTAATTCCTTTAATAATTTTTAAAACTTCAAGTCCAGATTTATCTGGCATATTGATATCTAATATAGCAAGATCAGGCTTGAATAGCTTAAATATTTCAATAACTTCATTGCCGTTAGAAGCTTCCCCAACAATTTTAAATTTATCTTCAAGTTCTAATAGCTTTTTAATACCTTCCCTTATCAATTCATGATCATCAGCAATAACAATTCTATAAATATTAGAGTTCACTTAAAATCACACCCTTATTAATCGGCATTTTAATATCATAATAAGTTCCGTTATTTCTACTACTCTCAATATTAATTTCACCCATTATTTCTTTAACTCTATTTATAACTCCAATTAGTCCATAATTTGTACTTTCATTTTTCACTCTTTTTAAAGTTTTTTCAATATTAAATCCAATTCCATCATCTTTAACTTGAAGTTTTAAATAAACCGTTCCAAATTCTAATTTCACCTTAACTTGTTTTGCTTTTGAATGCTTTTTAACATTATTTAAAATTTCCTGTATAATACGAAACAAAGTTAATTCAATAAATTTATCAAGTTCATTTACAATGTTATTTGACTGAAATTCTACATGAATACCTTCTTTTCTTTCAAAAATTTCAATCATTTTTCTAATAGTTGGTAAAAGTCCAATATCGTCAATTGACATTGGTCTTAAATCATAAATTATTGCCCTAACTTCATTTAATGTTTCTCTAACAGTACTCTTTAAATTCTCAATTTCTTCAAGTCCTTTATTCATATCTTTTTTCATTACATTACTACATATTTCAGCTTGAAATACAATGCTAGCAATTGATTGCGCTGGCCCATCATGAATTTCTCTTGAAATTCTTTTTTTCTCTTGCTCTCGTGCTTCTAACATTTTAATTGCTATATTTATTCTATCTTCTTTTGACATTTCTCCATCTATTAATTTTTCTAAACTGTTTTGTGAAAGATAATCAAAAGCAACATTAATTTTATTAATTAATGTTTCACCATTTTCCAATACTTTTCTTAAACTAATTAAATTTCTTTCTAATTCAGTTCTTTTTTCAATCAATAATTTTTCATTAAATTTTTTCTCCTGATAAGTCAGCCTAATTAAACTCGCTATTTCATATGCTTTTTTAATATCAGCTTCTCCATAACTTTTCAAATCCTTACTAACTTTAGCCAATCTTTGTCTAGCCATTTGATCTTTCTTTCTATAATCATCCACTTCACTTATTGCTATTGATGTTTCTCTTTTTACATTATTTAATTTAATTTTTATTTCATCCAATTCACTTTTTACATGATCAACAATATTAAAAACAGCCTCTTTGCTCGATTCGATAGATGAAAGTGTTTTACTAATAATATCTTTTAAATCTAATTTTTCATTATAATTGTCCATGTTTTTCACATCCCATATCAAATTCTTAATATTATTATTATATCATAGATTATTTACCCATAAATAATATCTTAAAACAATTAAAAAAAGGAGCAACAAATTTATTACTCCTTTAAATGCTTTTATGATTAATAGTATAAGCTTGCATTTGGATATTCAGCATCGCTTGTAATTTCTATTCCAAGCTTTCTATAAATATTTTCATCATTAGAAGATAAAATTGTAGTAGAATGTGCTTGACAATTTTTAAGTTGTGATAATTTACCCATTGCTACTTTTGCAACTGTATTTGATGTTGCACTAATACTAAGAGCAATTAATATTTCTTCACTATTAAGCGATATACTCTTTTGCCCAAGAATATTTTCCTTAAGTTCAATTAACGGTTTTAATGTTGATGGTGAAATCAAATGAATTTCATGATCAATATTAGAAAGATATTTAACAGTATTTAATAATACTGCAGCTGAAGCATTCATTGTTTCTGAAGATTTTCCAGTTACAATTGTACCATTTTCAAGTTCTAGAGCAACAACAGGATATATTTTTTCTTCTTTACCTTCAAGTTTTAATTTCTTAGCTCTTTCTCTTGCAGGCACAACTGTATTTCTATCTTCACCACATAAATCAAGTTTTTCCATAATTAACTGAGCTCTTTGATATGTTTCTAAATCAACATAACCTTTTTTATATTCACATCCGGTTTTGAAATATCTTCTAATAATTTCTTGTCTTGAAGCTTCTTTAACTACATCGTCATCTGTAATTCCAAATCCTACTCTATTAACACCCATGTCAGTTGGTGACTTGTAAACAGATTCTTCACCTGTAATTTTTTCTATAATTCTTTTCAATACTGGAAAAGCTTGTATATCTCTATTATAATTAACTGAAATTTCACCATATGCATCTAAATGAAATGAATCAATTAAATTTACATCTTTTAAATCAACTGTTGCAGATTCATATGCAATATTTAATGGATGCTTTAATGGAACATTCCATACTGGAAAAGTCTCAAATTTTGAATATCCTACTTCTTTTCCACGCTTATTTTCATGATACATTTGACTTAAACAAGTTGCAAGTTTACCACTTCCAGGTCCTGGTGCAGTAACAACTACTATTGGTTTTTTAGTTTCAATATAAGGATTTTTTCCATATCCTTCTTCACTAACTATAGTATCAACATCTGTTGGATACCCTTTAGTAAATTTATGTTTATAAACTTTAATTCCTCTTCTTTCAAGTTTGTTAGCAAACATACTAGCCGAAGGTTGCTCACTAAATCTTGTAATAACTACACCATTAACATCAAGATTATAAGCTCTTAAATCATCAATCATTCTTAATACATCTAAATCATATGTAATACCAAAATCGCCTCTTATTTTATTTCTTTCAATATCTCCAGCATATACACAAATAATAATTTCAACATTGTCTTTTAATTTGTTAAGTAATTTAATTTTTGCGTTTTCATCAAAACCTGGTAAAACTCTTTTAGCATGCATATCAAAAAGAAGTTTTCCTCCAAATTCCAAATACAATTTATCATAATTATTCACTCTTTCAAGAATAAATTTAGATTGTTCCTCCAAATATTTTTTAGAATCAAATCCTATTTTCATATTTCTCCTTTCTGTCAACTAACAAATCCTTTTTTATAAATCAATAAAATATATTATAACATATATTTCTTATTTGTTTTTATTTTTTAATATTTTTAATAACTGACTATAATCAGAAATAACATACTCAGGCAAAAAATCAATTTCTCTATTTTCATTATTATAATAACAAGTTAAAAGCCCAACATTCTTAGATGGTATCATATCAAGTATTCTATCACCTACACTTAAAGTAACTTCTACATTGATATTATTTCTAAGTATTAATTTCTTAAACATATTAGAATTTGGTTTTCTAAATTCTGTCTCTTCAATGGTTAAAATATCTTCAAAATAATTTTCCATATTATAATATTTTAAAAAATCGTAAGTTGTAATATCCCTATGCGTCACTATATAATTCTTACCACCTTCAGAAATTATATATTTAAGAACATTAATAACATTTTCAAATGGTTTACTCAATTTTTTATTTACTTTTTTTTCTTCATCTTTCCAGATTTTTTTAAAAGAATCATCCATTTTATAATACCTTATTGCATGTTCAGATGAAATTTTTAATAATTCTTCAATTTCACTTTCATTTGCACTTATATTTCTTTCTTCTAATGTGGTTTTAAAAGCTTTTATCATTAACGGATATGTATCTATTAATGTTCCATCAAAATCCCATATAATATTTTTAATCATATTATTTCATCATTTCATAACTACTAGTTATTACAGGCAATTTTAAAGTATCAAGAACTCTTTCAAGAAGAATTCCTTCTCGTTTAGGATAATCAAATCCATAACTTGCTTTAATACCATTTGTTATAAACTGTACTCCTCTTTCGAGAGAAATTGGTAAACTATCTCCTTGTAAAATAGATCCAATAACTACACTTGTAAATGCATCACCTGTTCCTGGATAAAAAGCTGGAATATATGTACAACTTACTTTCCAAAACACATCATTTTCTCTATTATAAGCAATTACACTCGTTTTTTTACTTTTTTCTATATTTGGAACACTTGTTAAAATTACTATTTCAGGTCCCATATTTGAAAGTCTTTTTAACCACAATTTAATTTCTTCTTCTGAAATATCAAATGTATAATCTTCATTTAATAAATAACATGCCTCAGTAAAATTAGGAGTAATAATATCAGCTTTTTTTATTAACTTTCTCATAGAATCTACCATTTCATCATCCATTGTTTGGTAAAGTACCCCATCATCACCCATTACAGGATCAACTACTACAAAATTGTCTTCATTTGAAAATATATCAATAATTTCAGAAACTATCTCAATTTGACGTATTGAAGCTAAAAAGCCACTATAAATACAATCAAATGATAATTCTATTTCTTTCCAATGATTAATATAATCACTCATTGAATCTGTTAAATCAACTAAAGTAAAATTTTCAAATCCTCCAGTATGTGTTGAAAGAACCGCTGTAGGAACAGGACAAACTTGAACTCCCATAGAAGAAAGAACTGGAATTATAGCAGTTAATGATGCTCTTCCAAACCCTGACAAATCATGTATTGCAGCAACTTTTTTCACTGGATTTATTTTCTTCATAGATAACCTCCTAAAGATTTTTAAAATTACATATTTCATTGTAAATATTGTTCATTGCGATAGTAGCTTTTTCTTTAATGAAAATATCAGAAACAGTATTTGTATATTCAGATTCATCAATATTTATTTCAATAACAAAAGCTCCATTTTGTTTTGCTATATTTGGTATCATTGATGCAGGTTGTATTTTACCAGTTGTACCTACAATAAGAATAACTTCCGCTTTTAAAGCTTCAGCAAATGATTTTTCGTATACAGCTTCGTTTAAAGATTCACCAAAGAAAATAAAATCCGGCTTTAAAATTCCGCCACAATTTTCACAATAAGGTGGCAAACTATCTAGCATTTCTTCAGTTACTTTATATTTTCTATTACATTTCACACAGACTGCTTCCTTAGAATTTCCATGAAATTGTAATACATTCTCACTTCCAGCTTCTTTATGAAGATTATCAATATTTTGTGTAATTATAGAATCAATTAAATTTTCTTTTTCCATTTTAGCAATTATCTCATGTGCTAAATTCGGAATTTTATTTTCAAATGTTTTATAAAAAACTTCAACTGAAAATTCCCATGATTCTTTTGGAAATTTATAAAAATAATTAATATCCAAAAGACTCATATCATATTTACTCCAAAGACCATTTTCACCTCTAAAAGGTGGAATTCCACTTTCTACAGATATTCCTGCGCCTGTAAATGCTGAAGTATACTTTGAATTTATTATAATTTCAGCTATGCTTTTATAATCCAACATTATCTTACACTTAATTCCACTATCTTAACAATTACTTCTACTGCTTTTCTCATTGAATTAGTTGGAATAAACTCAAACTTACCATGAAAATTATGTCCTCCTGTGAAAATATTTGGAGTAGGAAGTCCCATATATGAAAGTTTTGAACCATCAGTCCCACCTCTTACAGGTACAATAATTGGTTCTACACCAACCTCTTCCATTGCATTTTTTGCACTTTCAACAATATGATATACAGGCATTATTTTTTCCTTCATATTAAAATATGAATCAGTAAGTTTTAATTCAACAGTTCCCTCTGGATATTTTTTATTTAAATAATTTACAGCGTTTAACATTAGATCTTTTCTATTATTAAATTTATCCATAAAATGATCTCTAATAATATAATGCATTTTCAAATGTTCAACATCACCTGTCATATTTAATAAGTGAAAAAAACCTTCATAATTTTCAGTGTATTCTGGTCTATCAAATTCAGGAAGTAATGAATCAAGTTCCATTCCAATTCTTAGAGCATTTCTCATTTTATTTTTTGAACTTCCAGGATGAACATTAATACCATTAATATTAATTAATGCTGAGGCAGCATTAAAATTTTCATATTCAAGCTCTCCTAATTCGCCTCCATCAATTGTATAAGCGTAGTCAGCACCAAAAGCTTTTACATTAAATTTGTCTGCACCACGTCCAATTTCTTCATCAGGTGTAAATCCAACTTTTATTGTTCCATGTTTTAAATTATTATCAATTATATATTTAAGACTTTCTATGATTTCGGTAACTCCTGCTTTATCATCAGCACCTAATAATGTTGTTCCATCAGTAGTAATAATTTCTTCACCAACATAATTTAAAATCTCTGGGAAATCTGATGTTTTTAAAACAATATTTTTTTCTTCATTAAGTACAATGTCTTCACCATTATATTTTTCAATTATTTTAGGATTCACATTTTCACCACTAAATGATGGTGCAGTATCCACATGAGCAAGAAATCCAATAGTAGGTACTTCTTTTTCTATATTGCTATTAAGTGTTGCAAAAAGATAACCGTTTTCATCAAGAACTACTTCATCCATACCTATTTCATTTAAATCACTTTCAAGAACTTTTAATAAATCAAACTGCTTTTGAGTACTCGGACATGTAATACTACTTTCATCAGACTTTGTATCAATTTTAATATAACGTAAAAATCTTTCTATAATCATTTTAAATCCTCCTCATATCTTTCTTTTTAAATATATCAAATTTATTAATTAGATTCAAAACTAATGGATTAGTTGCTGTTTTTAATTTTAAATCATTAATTTTACCAATAGGTAAAATATCTATTGATGTACCTGTTAGAAAAGCCCCATCAAATGATTTAATTTCATCTTTATATATGTCTCTTCTAATCATCTCAATTTTTTCTTTATTAATAACTTTTAAAACATTTGATAATGTAATACCTTCAAGAACATCACCAGATTTTGAAGTAATAATTTTATTATCTTTTACAAAAAAAAGATTCGATCTACTTCCTTCAAGAATTTTACCATCACAATCAGTTAAAATTGCTTCATAAGCATTATTTTTATCAAGCTCTTTTTTTATATTGTTTTTATATTCATCATTTCTAATTTTTATCTCTGGATTATCCCTTTCAATATGAACAGTAATAGCATTTACTCCATTTGAATATTCATTATTACTTGGATAATTACTTTCAATTTTAAAAATTTTATATGAAAAACTTCCTTTAATAAAATTACCAGTTTCCATTCTAATATTTTGATTAATTATTTTTTCATCCTTAATTATTTTTAAAATTCTTTCTTTACAAAGTTCTTCATTAAATTCTATTTTCGAAAAAAATTTTATTGAATTTTTCATTCTTAATAAATGCTCATTTAAAAATAATGGTTTTTTATTAATAATCCTTATAACTTCATATACAATTGGTTTATTTAAAATATCTTCTTCATTTATTAATATATTTGTACTTTCCACTTCATCATCTCTTTCCATTTATCTAATAATAAAAATATTCTCCTTCAATTATTTTATATAAATCATCAGTTTTTGATTTAAAAGGACTATTATTAAAAAACAAGCAGTTATCAATATTATTTAATCCTTCTAATGCATTTTTTGCTGCTATTTTACTATTTATAGTTGGTTTTACAGTTTTAAATGATTCTCTATGAGCAGGCGGAAACTGTACATACCTATCTACCTGATATATAACATCTGAAACGCTATTTGGAAACAAATTACTTTTTACTCTGTTAAGAACAACATTGGCAATTGCAAGTTTCATATCCGTTGAACCGTCTGAACTTTCAACCTGTACTATTTTTGATAAAAGTCTATAATCCTCTTCAGTATAGTTTGGAATAAATTTATATTTTTCGTTAACTTCCAAATTGTTTTTATAAAGTTCTACGGTATAAGTATCTTGCACCCAATCTACCTCGCAACCTAAATAATCAGAAGCAATTCTGAGTGGTATATAAGTTCTTCCATTTCTAATAAAAGGTTTTGCCTTAATTTCAATTTCGTTTGAATTAACAATTACTTTACTATCATCAACAATAAATTTTATTTCATTTTCTGTTGTATTTATTGTTACAGTTCTTGTATTTTCATCCCATAAAATTTCTTCATTAAGAGCATTTATTAAACTTCTTGCAACAATATATGTAGTTCCATCAATTAAAATATTTTTCTCATCAGTTATAATATAATCCTCATTTAGCTTAACAGAAACATTTACCTCTGTAGCATATGAAATAATTGATGAAAAAATTACCATTAAAAATAAAACAATAAGCAAAATCTTCTTAATCATATTTACACTTTCTTTCTAGGTATTTTGCAACACCATCATTCTCATTTGATTCTATAATTTTATTTGCAATTTTCTTTAAATCCGCATGTGCATTTTCTACTGCATAGCTAAAATTACATTCTTCAAACATTGAAATATCATTTAAATTATCTCCAAAGCATGACACATTTTCTATATTTAAATAATTTTTCAAAAATTTAATTCCGTTTTTCTTAGTAGCGTTAATGTTGTTAATTTCAAACCAAAAATAATTTGAATATACATCTAAAAAAAGATGATATTGTAATTCAGAAAATTTCTTTTTAAGTACATTATATATCTTATTTAATTCTGATTCATTTCCAATTAAAAATATTGTAATTACTTTTTTATTTTTAACATCATATTCAATTACTTCTTCAAATCTATCATCTTTTGCTTTCATTCTTAAATCATAATAAAATTGTTCACCATAATTAAATAAACCCGAATAATAAAGTTTATTTTCATTATTAATCTCTAAATGAACAAATGGATTTAAATTAACTTTTCTTACTTCAGATATTACTTTTTTTGCAATTTCATTTTCAATATAATTTGAAACAAGATTCTCGTTTTTATTTAAATCATAAATAAAACCACCATTATTAAGTATTACCGGCATTTTTAAATCAAGCGGCTCAAGTATATCCTTTGCTGAACTTAAACTTCTTGCTGTTGCAACTGTAAAATTACAACCTTTTTTAATTAAATTATTTATTATTTTAATTGATTTATCTGATATTTTACATTCTGAATTTAAAAGTGTTCCATCCAGATCAGTTACATATAATTCCATTTTTACCTCCAATAACCCACATTAATATACTAACATGAAAAAACTACAATTTCTAGTATATATTTGCTTTTAAACTAAGATATGATATTATTATATCAATCTATTTGAAAGGAATAATATGAATAATTTAATTGATTTTAATGAACATTTGAAAAATAAAAATATATCTAAAATAGAAAACATTAAAATATATGCAAATAAAGAAGATATAAATTTTGAATTTACTCTTCTTACCGACTTCATGCTAAATAAACTTTATATCAATTTAAAATTTGAAGAATTTGATATTAATATTGATATTGACAATAATTTAGAAATTTTAAGGGAAATTTATTTAATAAATCCTCTTACAAGACTTAATAAAAAAAGAATAAAGGAAATTACTGAATTAGAAGATGAATTTGTGACAGCTATATATAATACTTATATAAAATTTAATTTTATTAATAAAAAAACAAAATTAATAAACGATCCATTAAAAATTGCTAATTCATATCTAAAAATAAGAATAGAAACAGGATATCCAAAAAGTAAAAAAGCTTTTGATAAAACACTTAAAATTGAAAAGGAAATTTTTTCAAAATACATTGATGATGTATATATGTTTAATGATGAATTATATTGGAAATCAAAAACATTAAAATGAAA
>JAMOQG010000080.1 GCA_027064135.1 Peptostreptococcaceae bacterium
TCTTCTACAAATCCTTCCCAATTGTCTTCAAATATCTTTTGAATTAATCGCATTTTCAGCCCTCATTTCGTTTTTATTTAGTATATCATTTTTTTGATTTCAATGCACTTTCCTAAGTAATAAAAAAGTGGCATAACCACTTTTAAAATTATTTTTTTATTTATTTTTCATACTAATTAAATGAAGTAATTCAATAGCTTCTTTTAATAATCTAATTATCACGTTTAACGAATACTGAATAGATACTACAGCAACTATAATCATAAAAATTCCAATAAATTTAAGATCTATCATAATTGTTTCCTTTCATAAAGAATTAATTCCTTATCAACAATTTTATTATAGTCAATATACTCCTCCAAATTTTCAGGTACTGTTATAACATTTACATTTCCATCACTAATATATTTATTATCAGGATTTTTTTCAAAATAATCAATCCAATAATCAAGTTGATATTCCATTGAACCAGCTTGAACTCTATTAATACTTTTATAATTAAATTTCTTACTTATAGGTGAACTAGCTGGATTCCAGCCTACATTTAGAACAGCAATATTATTATAATCTATATCACCATATTTACCATTATAAATGAATTCTTCTAATTTTTCGTCTTTAGGCCTTTTCCCAAATGGTAATGCTAAAGTTTTCACTTCATATCCATTCAAGTGACTTTCAATCTTCTCTTTATTTATTGCTAAAGTCTTCTGTATTGCATCAGCAGATAAAGTTGATAAATCTTCATGCCCATTTGAATGATTTCCAATATCATATCCGTTATCAATTAAATAATTTAATTTGTAATCAACATATTCTTTTTGACCAAAAACAATATTTCCATTCAGAAAAAAAGTTGCTTCTCTTCCAAAATTCGGATTCTCCTTATATACCGAATCAATAATACCTACAGCAGATTTTGAATCAATTTTTATTTCTCCATTTTCTTCAAAAACTTTAAAATTAGTACTATGCCCATCATCAAAAGTAATCACTACAGGAGTTTTGCCAGCATCAATATCCATGTTATTATTTACATAATCTTCTAAGCTAACTAATACATACCCTAAATCGTTAAGTTCAATTAAATCATTCTTAAAAATCTCTGGAGTACTTACAAATTGTTTCTCGTTTTTTCCAAATGAATGATACATAATAATCATAACTCTTCCTATTTCATTTGGTCTAACTTCATCTAAATTAATTTTCTCAACTTCAGTAATTTCTTTTTCTGGTGTTTCAACTATAATTTCTTTTTCTGTTACTTTATCATCAACTTTTTTTATAATTATTTCTTCAGCACTCTGTTCTATTTTCATAACACCTTTTTTATTATCTTCAACTTCTTTGCTACATCCGGCAAATATTAATGGAATTATACAAAGAAATATTAACATTTTTTTCATTTTATCACTCCCTTAATACATTCTACTATTTTAAAATAATATTTCAATATATTTTTACTTTATTCATGCATCTATTTATGATACAA
Source organism: Peptostreptococcaceae bacterium (assembly GCA_027064135.1). GTDB lineage: Bacteria > Bacillota > Clostridia > Peptostreptococcales > Acidaminobacteraceae > HSG29. The sequence continues at coordinate 1,493 of JAMOQG010000080.1, forward strand.
TTACTGAGCGTAGCTTTTAATGGTGGTGAATAATGTTTAATAATAATTCTGAATTACAAGTAAAAAATAAAATTATAATATTACAAGTTCTTTCAACTTTTGGTGTACCTCTAACAAATAATGAAACAACTGAGTTCATTTTAGAGAACGAATTAATTAATTATTTTGAGTTACAACAATATTTAAGTGATTTAATAGAAGCAAAAATGATTGAGCTAAATTGCTCAGAGAATGAAGAACGTTATTATTTAACTGATAACGGAAAAAAAACTCTTCATTATTTTAATAATAGGCTAACTCAGGATTTAAGAAGAACTATCAATGATAAAGTTGAATCAAAAAAATTAAGAATAATTGCAAAAACGAATATTTCTGCTGATTATTTTAGACTTGATAATGATGAGTATTTAGTTGAACTAAAAGTTGAAGAAAACAATTCAACTTTAATGAATCTTCAATTAAATATTATCTCAAATAAACATGCAAAATTAATCTGTGAAAAATGGGAGAAAGAAGCACACTTTCTTTATGGAGATATATTAGGCTTATTAATAAACGAAAAAAAATAGAGATTTTAAAAATCTCTATTTTTTTTGATTATTTTTCTAAAATCGCCAATCATATATAGCGAACCAAATATTATTGTAGCATCGTAATCTTTTGAATATAATTTAATATTGTTAATTGCATCTTCTAATTCAATATATTCAACATTATTATTTTTCAATTTAACAAGATTCAAAAGCTCGTCTTTTCCCATAGCTCTGTAATTATTAACTTTAGTAACAATAACTTTATCAAATAATGCAATTATCTCATCAATTGATTTCTTAACATCCTTATCCCCAAGCATACTAAAAATAGCAAGTATTTTTTTATTTTTAAACAAATTATCAATACTTTTTCTAAGAGCTTTTACACCATCAAGGTTATGTGCTCCATCAATAATTATTAATGGCTTCTTACTAATAATCTCAAATCTTCCAGCCCAATTCGCCTTTTTTATACCTTTTTTTATTTCTTCACTAGATATATCAATTAAATTTTCATCTTTTAATTTATTCATTGTTTCAATGGCAAGTATAGCATTTTCAACTTGATATTCAGCAATCATTGAGATTGAATAGTTATCATTTTTATAATTAAAATCGATACCATCAATACTAATATTTTTAATTTCATATTCCTTAGCATTTATGACTTCTAAAATCGAATTACTTATTTTAGCTTTTTTCCTAATTACATCTAAAATTTCTTTTTTAGTATTAGTAGTAATAACTAATCTATTATTTTTAATAATACCTGATTTTTCAAATGCAATTTCTTCAATTGTCTCACCTAAATATTGAGTATGATCCAATGAAATTGGAGTTATTACGGAAATTAAAGGATTTTTAATTACATTTGTTGAATCAAGTCTCCCACCCATTCCAACTTCTAAAATTACATATTTCAGTTTTTTTCTTTTAAAAAACTCTAGTACTACTGCAGTTAAAACCTCAAATCTAGTCGGATGAGTCATATTTTTTTCAAGCATAATTTCTACTTTACTTCTTACAAAAGTCGTAACTTCAGCTAAATCGAAATCAGATATAAATTTTCCGTTATATCTGATTTTTTCATTATAATAAGATAAATGAGGTGTTGTAAATAAACCCACATCATTACCCGCATTTACTAAAGTTTCATAAATAAAATTTGAAGTTGATCCTTTTCCATTTGTTCCTGCAATATGAATAATTTTCAATTCTTTCTGAGGATTATTCATCAAATTTAATAAATTTTCAATATTTTCAAGTCCAAGTTTAATACCAAATTTTGTCAAAGATTCAATATAATTTACAGATTCATCAAAATTCATAATATCTCCTACAGTTTAGTTTTTATAGATTCAATTCTTTCATTTACAGATACAAGCATATCTTCAAATTTCTTGATTTTATCTTTTTCTTTATTAATCAATGCTTTAGGAGCTTTATTAACAAAACCTTTATTTGATAATTTCCCATGCGCTCTTTTTATTTCAGATTCAAAACTTTTCTTTTCATCTTCTAATCTTTTTAATTCAACTTCAAAATTAATTAAATCAGAAAGAGGCATAAATAATTCTGCTCCTTCTATTACAACACTTACAGCATCATCTGAAATATTTGTTTTTTCTTCAAGTATAACTTCAGAACATGAAGCAAGATCAATTAAATATTGTTTATTAGTAATAATATTTTCTCTAACTTTTCCTTCTGCAATAACTAAAAGTTTTGCTTTTATCTTTGGAGAAACATCCATTGTTGCTCTTACATTTCTAATATTCTTAATTGCATCCATTATTCCATTCATTTGTTCTACACTATTTTTATCAAGTTTAGTTTCATCAAACTCAGGCCACTCAGAAATTATTAATGCTTTATTCGTACTATTCATATGCGTCCATATTTCTTCAGTAATAAAAGGCATAAACGGATGCATAAATTTTAAAATATCTTTTAATACTGTCATTAATACTTTTTGAACAGTTAATTTTGCTTCCTCATCTTCACCATACAATCTTTTCTTTGCAAGTTCAATATACCAGTCACAATATTCATCCCATACAAATTCATATATTTTATTAGCTGCAAGTCCTAATTCAAATTTTTCAAGATTAGATGTAACATCATTAGTAACCTCATTCAATCTTGATAAAATCCATTTATCTGATAAATCAAGTTCTTCATTTCCAGTTAATTCAAAATTTGAAGTCGAATCTTCTAAACCCATCATTACAAATCTTGAAGCATTCCATATTTTATTTGCAAAATTTCTAGAAGCTTCAACTTTTTCAATCATAAATTTCATATCATTCCCTGGTGAATTACCAGTCATTAACATAAATCTTAAAGCATCCGCTCCATATTCATTTATTATTTCTAAAGGATCTACTCCATTACCAAGAGATTTTGACATTTTTCTGCCTTGAGAATCTCTTACAAGTCCATGAATAAGTGTATATTCAAATGGTACTTCTCCCATTTGCTCAATACCTGAAAACATCATTCTTATAACCCAGAAGAAAATAATATCATATCCTGTAACAAGTACATTTGTTGGATAAAAATAATCAAGTTCTTCTGTTTTCTCAGGCCAACCCATTGTTGAAAAAGGCCATAATGCAGATGAAAACCATGTATCAAGTACATCTGCATCTTGTTTTATATTTTCACTTCCACATTTTGAACATTTATGTGGTACATCCCTTGATACCATTGTTTCTCCGCAATCTTCACAATAATAAGCTGGAATCCTATGTCCCCACCAAAGTTGTCTTGAAATACACCAATCTCTAATTCCCTCAAGCCAATGATTATATGTTTTACCAAATCTTTCAGGAATAAGTTTCATATCCTTGTTTTTTAATGCATCAAGTGCTGGTATTGCTAAATCATCCATTTTTACAAACCATTGTTTTGAAACTCTTGGTTCAATAACAGTACCACATCTATAACAAACACCTACATTATGCAAATGATCTTTAACTTCTATTAAAACACCAATCTCATCTAATTCTTTTACAATTTCTTTTCTACACTCATCTCTATCCATTCCTTTGAAATGCATAGCATTTTCATTCATGAAACCTTTTTCATCAATTACAGAAATTTCTTCCAAATTATGTCTTTTTCCAATTAAAAAGTCATTGGGATCATGAGAAGGTGTTACTTTTAAAGCTCCAGTACCAGTTTCTAAATCTACATACTTATCTCCAATAATAGGTATTTCTCTATTAACTATTGGTAAAATTGCTGTCTTACCAATTAAGTCATGATATCTTTTATCATCAGGGTTAACAGCAATTGCAGTATCACCTAACATAGTTTCAGGCCTAGTAGTAGCAATTTCTAAATAATCATCCGTTCCTTTTATTTGGTATTTTATATGAAAAAAATGACCCGCTTTCTCTGCATGTTCAACTTCTGCATCCGATAATGTAGTTTGACAATCAGGGCACCAATTTATAATTCTATTTCCTTTATATATTAACCCTTTATTATAAAGATTCACAAACACTTCAGTTACTGCATCATTACAACCTTCGTCCATTGTAAAACGCTCTTTTGACCAATCACATGAATTTCCAAGTTTTTTCATTTGATTTACTATCTTACGTCCATAAATATCACGCCATTGCCATGCTTTAGCCAAAAATTCTTCTCTAGTTAAATCATCTTTTGTTTTTCCTTCATCTTCTTTTATTTTATTAAGTACTTTAACTTCAGTTGCAATAGAAGCATGATCTGTTCCAGGAAGCCACAAAGTTTCAAAACCTTGCATTCTTTTAAATCTAATTATTACATCCTGTATAGTATGATCAAGTGCATGACCCATATGAAGTTGCCCAGTAATATTTGGCGGAGGCAAAACTATTGAAAAAGGCTTTTTATCTTTATTGACTTTAGCCTCAAAATATTTCTTATCCATCCAAAAATCATAAATTTTATCTTCAAATTCTTTTGGATTATAATTCTTATCCATTTTTAATTCCGACATTTTATCACTCCTTATCAAAAAATAAAAAAATCCTCCATCCAAAGGGACGAAAGACTATTACGCGGTACCACCCTAATACCATATAATATGGCACTTGAAATTTGTAACGTAATTACACGGTTATACTTACTAAACTCAGTATAACATCTTAAAAGCTACAACAAATAATAAAGCTCCTGAAAATTCTCACAGCCAAGGAATTTTCTCTCTTTTGGTTTTAGTATCTGTACTCTTTTTCATTGATTATTAACAATTATATGTCACTAATTTTATCATATATCAATTATATGTCAAGTGCGTTACTACACAATATGCAACGTTTTAATATTAGTTAAATAATTAGATAAATCCGACACCATTTCAGTATAACTTAAATTAAATACTTTCCATCCTTTTACATAATTAACATAAATTGTTCTTTTAATCGTAACTGATGGTAAAAACGGATTTCCTTCAACATCTCTACTATCATCATAAATGCAAAGTCTTATAATTTTTCCTAAACTAACTTCAAGATTTTCAACATCTAATCCACCTCTTACCTCTTCATCTTTTACTATAGCAAACCATTTATATTCATCAATTGTTCCTTCGAAAAAATTATTATGTCTAGAATGTCTATAAATTTTTATATTATGTTTAATTTTTTTCATAATATCACCTCAATCTACTATGTGATATTATTACCTTTTTAAAAAGTGTTTAAACTTTTTTTATTATTATTTATATATGGAAAAAATTTTTTGATATTTTTTTTAAATGATTATTGAAATAAATTGTTAAATAACCAATAAAAGTTCCTGAGATAGTACCTATAACTATTAAAACAGGCAAATAATTAATTAATAAAATATTTTTTATAATAATTATTGCAACAATGACTTGTCCTACATTATGAAATACAGCACCAGTTACACTTATTCCTATTGGTGAAATTTTATTTTTAAAAATTTCTTTTACTATTACCATAAAAATAAAACTTAGTACTCCGCCTGAAATGCTATAAATAAATCCACTTAATCCACCACCAAAAATTGCTCCTAATATTATTCTTGTGATCATAATTAAAAATGTATCTTTATATGATATAGACATAATACATATCATTGTAACAATATTTGCCAAACCAATTTTAGCTCCCGGAGCAATAAACGGCATCGGTAAATAATTTTCAAAAATATTTAATACTATCGCAACTGCAGTCAATATTGAAAGATAAGTAATTCTTTTACTTTTCATAGTTATATCCTAAATCAATTATATCTTTAACTACTTCTGATGCTATTAATAATCCTGCTACTGAAGGAACAAATGAAATAGTACCTTTTACATTCATATCATGGATAAAATTATCTGGTTTTTCAGTTGAAAATAAAACTTTTAATTTTTTTATACCTAATTCTTTTACACTTTTTCTCATTTTCCGTGCAAGAGGACATGTATGTGTCTTTTTAATATCAGTTATTAAAAATTTTGATGGATCAATTTTATTCGCTGTACCCATAGATGAAATAATTTTTATATTAAATTTATTTGCTTTATCTATTAATAATAGCTTAGAACTCACCATATCAATTGCATCAACTATATAATCCCACTTCTCATTGAAAATTACATCATGTGTTTCTATATTATAAATCTCGTTAATAACATTTATTTCAAGTTCTGGATTTATTAATTTTAATCTTTTTCCCATTTCTTCAGCTTTTAATTTCCCAATATTTTCAGTGTTAGTATGAATTTGTCGATTTAAATTACTAATTTCTATTACATCAAAATCAACAATTGTTATTTTACCAATTCCTGCTCTTACAAGAGCTTCAATTACAAATGCTCCTACGCCACCAACGCCAAAAACTGCAACATGAGAATTATTTATTTTTTTAAAATTGTTTTCTCCTATTAAAGAAATTTCTCTTTTAAATATTTTATCCATATTACTTACTCCTCGTACTTTTTAAAGCAATTTCCTTTGCATATATATCACAAAGCGAATTTTCAAAATGCTCAGAATGAGCTTTAACCCATTTAAACTCTATATATTTGTTATTACATAATTTATCAAACATAATCCAATATTCTTTATTTTTAACATCTTTTCCATTAGCAGTTTTCCAATCATTTAATTTCCATATCATTACCCATTCAGTAAGTCCTTTTTTTACATATTGACTATCTGAAATTATTCTAATATATTTTTTATTTTTTAAATATTTCACAGCATCTATTGCTGCTAAAAGTTCAATTAAACTACTGCTTTTCACATCAGTTGTTTTCTGAAAAAGTTCATATTCCCCATCTGGAGATTTAATTATATAACTAAATCCGCCTTTTTCTTGTTTTTCTAAATATGATCCATCAGTAAATACTTCATATATATTATCTATCCCCTTATCTAACACAAAGCTAATATATTTACCATCCAATTTATTCAAAACTGCAATTTTACTATTATCATTAAAAGCAACTATATCTTTATTATCTCTTAAAACAATTTTTAATTTAAACCCTATATTATATGTACTTTCTCTTTTATTTCTAAGAATTTTACTTAATTGATATTTATTATCTTTTAAAAATTTTACAATTTCATTGTCATTTATAAAACAAATATTCTTAGTAATATAATTAAAAGTTAGTACAGCATATTCTTTTGAATTTGATATTTTAACAATATATTCATTATCATTTTTACCTGTAACTTCAAAATCAAATTTGAAAAAAATCAAAATGTCACCTTCCATTATATCATTAATTAATAAGTTTCAATTCATCTTTATCATTAAGAAGTATTGCTCCTACTGTGATTAAGTAATCTGGTGCTGTTTCTTTTATCCATAAAATCTCCTGATTTAAAACTTCTTTTAAAACATCACTTACTTTTAACCCTAATGATTCAAGTGAATAACGCATTTCATCTTTTAAAACACACTCTTTTCCATCTAATTTACTACACTTATCACATTTATAGCAATTACCTGCAATTAAGGCTATTGAATCATTATGATATTGTTCTTCATCTATTAATAAATTACTAAATATTCTTCTTTCATTTTCAAATTTCTCAACAATTTCATTTTTATTTAATTCTTCATCAATATTAATTTCTCCACTAATTATATATGCATATTTATATTTTTTTAAATATTCATATTCATTAAAATCATGTGTTGGACATGACCAATTTTTATTAAAATCAGTACAACTTAAACAATATCCATGAACTTCTTTTTTATTGTAGAATTTTAAAAGAAAATCAATTTCTATTAACTTCATATTTATTTTAAAATTATTTTTCATTAGTTTTCCATAATTTCTTTGATTTTATTATAATCAAGTATTCTAAATTTATTTTTATTAAAAATAAGTACTCCATCCTCTTCAAGTTTTGAAAGAACTCTTGAAAGCGCACTTCTATTTACATTAAGATAATCAGATAATTCATTTCTATTATATGGAATTTGAATTTCATCCTTTTCATTCATTTTCATTTCATCTATTAAATAAAACACCAGTTTTTGCTTAATTGTTTTTTTTGTAATACATTCAATTCTACCATTTAACTTAATATTTTTTTTAGCAATAATTTCAACTAAATTTTTTATTACTTTATTATGAAAAGAACACCCTACAGAACATGGAATCATTAATTTATCAATATCAATTAAAATAATCTTACTGTCAACTGCAGCTTGAACTGATACAGGATATTCAGAAATTTTAGCAATCGCATATGATTCTCCAAATATCATTGGATTATATGCAGTATTTATTATTACTCTATCACCCGAAATATCATCTTTAACAATATTTACTTGACCTTTAACAACAATACCTACGTAGCTTGCTTCATCTCCAGCATGCCATATATAAGTTCCTTTTTTATATTCTTTTTCAACACTTTTAAAACAATTCATAATAACATTTATAGAATTTTGATTAACACCTTTAAATAATGGGTAGTTAGTATATGTATTTGTTTTTAAATTTTTTTTCAAATAACTCCTCCTTTTGTTGCATATGCAACATCATTATGTAATAAATTGTATTATACTGCGTTTAGAAAGTCAAATCATATTGGAATAATGTTAATTCCAAAAATATATATATTGAAAGGAAGTATTAAAATGAGCGAAATGTTTTGTTTCCAATGTCAAGAAGCTGCAAAAGGAACAGGCTGTACAAAAGTGGGTGTTTGTGGAAAACCTTCTCAAACCGCTAATTTACAAGATACTCTAATTTACACAGTTAAAGGAGTTTCATATTTAGCAAACATACTTAGAGAAAATGGTGAAAAAACAAAAGAAGCCGATGATTACATGATTCACAGTTTATTTATGACAATTACTAATGCAAACTTTGATGAAGCACAATTCTTTGATAAAGTGAGAGAAGGTTTAGCAATAAGAAATTCTTTAAAAACTTTATTAGATTCTAAAGGTATCACATTTAATAATGATATGGATATTTTAACTTGGACTGGAAGTACAGAAGAAGAATTAATAAATAAAGGTGATCAAAGTGAAGTTGGCGTTTTAGCTACTGCTAATGAAGACATTAGATCATTAAGAGAATTAAATATAATTGGTTTAAAAGGTCTTGCAGCATATGTTCATCACGCATATGTTTTAGATTTTGAAAATGATGAAATTTATGCATTTATGCATAAAGCATTAAGTGAAACATTAAATGATAGTTTAACAGTTGATCAATTAGTTGCATTAACTCTTGAAACTGGTAAATTTAGTGTAGATGGTATGAGCTTATTAGATGAAGCAAATACTACATCATATGGTCATCCTGAACTTACTAAAGTTGATTTAGGTGTTAGAAAAAATCCAGGAATCTTAATTTCAGGTCATGATTTACATGATATGGAAGAATTATTAATACAAACTGAAGGTACTGGTGTTGATGTTTATACACACGGCGAAATGTTACCTGGTCAATACTATCCTGCATTTAAAAAATATGATCATTTAGCTGGAAACTACGGAAATGCTTGGTGGCAACAAAAAGCTGAATTTGAAACTTTTAACGGACCAATTTTATTTACTACTAATTGTATTGTTCCACCTAAAGGCGAAGTTGTAAAAAGAATATTTACTACAGGAACAACAGGATTCCCAGGATGTACTCATATTTTACCTGGTGAAAATGGTAAAAAAGATTTTAGTGAAATCATTGCATTAGCAAAAACTTTAAATTCTCCAACAGAAATTGAAACTGGAGAAATAATTGGTGGATTTGCTCATGAACAAGTATTTGCATTAGCTGACAAAGTAGTAGATGCTGTTAAATCAGGCGCAATAAGAAAATTCTTTGTAATGGCTGGTTGTGACGGAAGAATGAAATCAAGAAATTACTATACTGAATTTGCAGAAAAACTTCCAAAAGATACTATTATTTTAACAGCTGGTTGTGCAAAATATAGATACCTTAAATTAGATTTAGGAGATATCAACGGTATTCCAAGAGTGTTAGATGCAGGTCAATGTAATGATTCATATTCATTAGCATTAATAGCTCTTAAATTAAAAGAAATATTCGAAGTAGAAAGTATTAACGAATTACCAATTGCTTACAATATTGCTTGGTATGAGCAAAAAGCTGTAACTGTATTATTAGCTTTATTATACTTAGGTGTTAAAGATATCCACCTAGGACCAACATTACCAGCATTCTTATCTCCAAATGTTATTAATGTATTGGTTGAAAACTTTGGAATTTCTCCAATTGGAACTGTTGAAGACGATTTAAAATTATTTTTAGGATAAATAACAATCTTTAAAAAATAGAGTAGAGAAGCAATTGCTAAGAATTACCTCCCTCTCATTGAACCGTACATACGGGTCTCGTATACGGCTCTACAATTTATATTCCAACATTTCTTAGATAATAATTTAAAGGATTGAC
>JAMOQG010000081.1 GCA_027064135.1 Peptostreptococcaceae bacterium
TAGTATATCAAGTGGTGATTTTTTTGTATAACTTCCATTTCCGCACCCGCATAGCGGGTGGTTTTATGTTTCGCACGCTTCGCGAACTCAACTGACTAAAGTCTACAATAAAAAAAACGACTTAAAGTCGCTTTCTAATTTATTTAAATCTAGAATATAATTCCTTGTAAATATCATCTAAGTTAATGTTTTTCTGTGCTAATAGTACCATTAAATGATAAATTAAATCCGCTGTTTCATAAATGAAATCTTCATCATCGCTATTTTTAGAAGCAATAACTACTTCGATAGCTTCTTCTCCTACCTTTTGAGTAATTCTATCTAATCCTTCCTTAAATAATGATGTTGTATATGAATCTTTTGGCATATTTCTTTTTCTATCAATAATTATTTTTTCAAGATTAACTAAAATTTTTTTATAATCCATATTTTCTTTATCTTCTACAACATTATTAAAAAAACAAGATATTTTTCCAGTATGACATGTTGGTCCTTCTGGTTTAACTAAAATTAGAAGTGTATCATTATCACAATCATATTTAAATGATTTCAAATTCAAATAATTTTCACTTGTTTCTCCTTTTGTCCAAAGCTTATTTCTTGATCTAGAATAAAAAGTAACTTTCTTTGTTTTCAAAGTAATTTCTATTGATTCTTCATTCATATATCCAAGCATCAATACTTCAAGCGTATCAGCATCTTGAATAATTGCTGGTATTAATCCTTTTTCATTATAAGTTAAATTCATTATAACCTCACTTTAATATCATTTAATTTTAAATATTCTTTTAATTTTTTTATTTCAATTTCTTTATTATGAAAAACACTTGCAGCTAATGCTGCATCAACATCAGTATTCTTAAATACATTTAAAAAATGTTCCATATTTCCTGCTCCACCTGATGCTATTACTGGAATCGATAAATTCTCACAAAGAGTCTTAATTATATTCTCACTAAAACCATTTTTTTCACCATCTGAATTTATTGAATTTAGTACAATTTCTCCAGCTCCAAGTTTTTCTCCAATTATAGCCCAAGTAAGTACATCCATATTTTCATTTTTTCTGCCACCTTTTGAATAAACCATCCATTTTCCGTTTTCAAATTTAGCATCTATGCTTAATACAACACATTGTTTTCCAAATTTTTTACTTGCTATCATTATAAGTTCCGGAGTTCTAATTGCTGAAGAATTGATTGAAACTTTATCAGCACCTGATTGAAGTGCTTTATCAAAATCTTCAATCGAGTTAATCCCTCCACCTATTGTAAATGGAATATTAATCTCTTTAGCAACTTCTTTTGCTAAATCAAAAACAGTTTTTCTATTTTCATTTGATGCTGAAATATCATAAAATACCAATTCATCTGCTAAACTATTAGCATAATATTTTGCCATAACAACAGGATCTTCAATTATATTTAAATTTTCAAATTGTTTTCCTTTTACAACTTTTCCATCTTTTACATCTAAACACGGAACTATTCTTTTAGTTATCATTTTACCCACTCCAAAAGATTCAATTTATTTTCATAAATTGCTTTACCCACTATTACATTTTCAATACCTATTTCTTTTAATTTCAAAATATCTTCTTTACTTCCTACTCCACCAGAAGCAATTAAATTAATATCAAACTTTCCCATTATTTTTTTATAAAGTAATACATTTGACCCCTTCAATGTTCCATCTTTTGAAACATCAGTAACAATAAAATTTTTAAGTCCCATATCTGTAAACTCAGATAATTTTTCAAAAATATTCATTTGAGAATTTTCTTCCCATCCTTTAATTAAAACAGATTCATTCATTACATCAAGACCCACAATAATATTTTCTTTATAATCTTTTACAATTCTATTAAATATTTCTCTATTTTTAATGGCCATTGTTCCTATTATTATTTTATCTATACCTAAATCAATTATTTCTTTTGCTTTTTCATAATCTCTAATTCCACCACCATACTCGATTTTAAAATTAGTACTTTCTTTTATTTCCTTAATAACATTTAAATTTATAAAATCTCCAGTAAATGCTGCATCAAGATCTACAATATGAATATTTGTAAATCCATATTCTTCAAATTTCTTTGCTGCATCTAAAGGGTTTTCATAATAAATAGTTTCACTATCTGCTTTTCCTTTATAAAGTCTAACGCATTTCTGATTTTTTATGTCTATTGCAGGAATAATATTCATTTCATTTCCTCCTATATAAATTCTTTAATTATATTTTCTAATATTTTCAAACCAACTTTACTACTTTTTTCAGGATGAAATTGAATACCAATTAAATTATCCTTTAAAATAATTCCAGGAACTTTTACTTCATAATCAGAATACAATATTAAGTTTTCGTTATTATACTCAGTTAAATAATATGAATGCACATAATAAGCATAGTTTTCTTTATTAAATCCTTTTGTTAAAAAAGATTTCTTATTAACAATAAGTTCATTCCATCCCATATGAGGAGATTTTAATTTAATATCAAATTCCTTAAAAACACCTTTAAAATATCCTAAACCTTCACAATATCCATCTTCATAACTTGCTTCAAACATCACTTGCATTCCCAAGCAAATACCCACAATAAGTTTATTTGCATTTTTTCTTTTATTTAAAGCATCAATTAAATTATTATTTTTTAAATTTTCCATTGCGGCTTTAAAAGCTCCAACTCCAGGAAGAAAAACAATATCTGCGTTTATTATTTCATCAGTGTCTGAACTTATTTTTGATTCATAACCAATTTTCTTAATTGCATTTTTCAAATTATATACATTACCAAGCCCGTAATCTAATATCAATATCATTCTATCCTCCTATTGTCCCTTTTGTTGAAAGTAATTCATCATTCACATTTAAAGCTATCTTTAATGCAAGACCTAACGATTTGAAAATATTTTCAATAATGTGGTGTGCATTTTCTCCTGAAAGTTTCTTAATATGTAGATTAATCATTGCATTATAAGTCATTTTCATAAAAAACTCTTTAAAGTTTTCTACTTCAATATTACCAACATAATTATTTTCAATATCTACATCATAACTAAAATAACTTCTCCCACTTAAATCAACTGCTAAAAGAATTAATGAATCATCCATGGGAATAATATTTGAAGCAAAACGTTCTATTTTCGTATTTTCATCAATTCTTTGTCTAATTGATTTCCCAAGTACTATCCCTATATCTTCAATTAAATGATGAGAATCTACATATAAATCACCTTTCGCTTTAATAGTAAAATCAATATCTGCATACCTCGCAAAAGTATTTAACATATGATCGAGAAAACCAAGTCCTGTATCAATTGAAGCATTATAACTTTTATCATAATCAATTGTTAATTGAATATCTGTTTCATTAGTTTTCCTATTTATTATAACTTCACCCATTTCCAACCACATCCTTTAAAATAGAAAGCAATTTATCATTTTCCTCTCTATTTCCTATATTAAACCTTATATATGAAACAAGATATTCATCGTTAAACGTTCTAACAAAAATTTTATTTTCTTTTAAAGCTTTTAAAACTCCATTATTATTAATAGTTTTTATTAAAATAAAATTTGATTCGCTATTTAAATATTCAATATTTATCTTCTTTAATTCTTTAATTATTCTTTGCTTTTCATTTAAAATATTTTCAACATATTTTTTAGTATCAATTAATTTTAAAGTTTCAGTTGCAATAAATTGACTTATTCCACTAATGTTATATGGCATTCTATATTCATTTAAAAAATCAATATTTTTTTCACTTGTTAATCCATATCCAACTCTTAATGACGCTAATCCATATGCTTTTGAAAGAGTCCTCATAATTATTAAATTTTCATACTTATTTAATAATTTTATATTTGTTTTACCTGAAAATTCTATATACGCTTCATCTACAATAACCATATTATTTGAAGTATTTAATACTTCTTCGATAAATTCTTCTTTTAAAAGCTCTCCTGTTGGATTATTAGGAGAACAAAGAAATATTATTTTTGGATTATACTCCTTAATCTTTTGAATAAATACATCTTTATCAACTTTTAAATTTTTCTTTGGTTTAACTCCAATAAAATTTCTGCCAAGATAATTTGATATTTTTTCATATTCTGAAAAAGTTGGAATATGTGAAAGAATATTTTCATTTTCTTTTGAATATGCAAGTAAAATAAGTTGTATTAATTCATCAGATCCATTTGTTGGAATAATATTTTCAACTTTTCTATTTGTTATTCTTGATAATTCACTTTTTAATTTTTTATAATCTAAATCCGGATACCGGTTATAATCAAAAGAAAATAATAATTCATTGATTAAATTTCTATCAACAGTATTAAATGGATTTTCATTTGCATTTAGGTATATATTCATCTCATTCTCTCCTTTATACTATTTGCATGTTCAAAAAGATTTTCAGTTTCCGCAAATTTTGAAATATACTTCCAATTTTCAGTAAAATCATCTTTTGAGTACTTAATATAACTACTTCTTTTTAAAAAATCATAAACACCCAATGGTGATGAAAATTTTGCTGTACCACTAGTAGGTAATGTATGATTTGGTCCTGCAAAATAATCGCCTACTGGTTCAGGAGAATATTCTCCAATAAATATACTTCCTGCATTTGTAATTTTATTAAGTTTCTCCATAGGATTCTTTATAAGTAATTCAAGATGTTCTGGAGCAATGTAATTTGAAATTTTAAACATTTCATCAACATCTTCAACTTTAAAAATTAAAAGATTATTATTTATACAAATTTTTAATATTTCTTTTCTTTTAGATTCATCAATATACTTTTCTACAAACTTCAATGTTTCAATTATTATTTTTTCAGAATTTGTAATAAGATATGGTTTTGCATTTTCATCATGTTCAGCTTGACTTAATAAATCGCGAGCAATGTATTTAGGATTTGACTCTTCATCAGCTAAAATTAAAATTTCTGATGGTCCTGCTATCATATCAATATCTACTATTCCGAATACTTGTCTTTTAGCTTCAGCAACATAAATATTTCCCGGGCCAACTATTTTATTAACAGCTTTAATTGTTTTGGTTCCATAAGCTACTGCTGCAACTGCCTGTGCACCACCAATTTTATAAATTTCATTTATATTAAGTAAATCTGCAGCTACAAGAATATTTGAATTAACTTTTCCAAATTTATCAGGTGGTGTAATAATTACTATTTCTTTTACTCCAGCAATTTTCGCAGGAATTACATTCATTAAAACAGTTGATGGGTAAATTGCTTTCCCTCCAGGAATATAGACTGCAACCCTTTCAATCGGAGTTGTAATTTGTCCTATTACTGAATTATTCTTAGTATTATATTGAAAATCATTAACCGTTTGATTTTTATGAAATTTTTCAATATTATAAATAGCTTTTTTTAATATTTCAATGAATTCTTCACTTACATCTTTATAACTGTCCTTAATTTCATTAATAGTAACTCTAAAATTACTAATATCTACATTATCAAATTTTTTAGTATAGTTTATTAATGCTTTATCACCATTTACTTTAATATCTTTAATTACTTCAGATACAACTTCCTTTATCTCAGAAATATTATTATCTTCTAAAGAAATATATTTTTTGAAATCTTCTTTTTTCACATCTATAATTTTCATTTTTTCTCCTTATCAAGAAATTTTATTAATAAATTCTGTAATAATATCTGTTTTAGTTTTATATGAAACTTTATTAGCAATTACTTTAGAATAAATTTTCTTAAAATGCTCATTTACTTCAAGCCCATTTTCTTTTAAAGTATTCCCTGTTTCAACTATATCCAAAATACAATCACTGATATTAATTAAAGGTCCAAGCTCTACCGAGCCATTTAATTTAATCACTTCTCCATTTAACTTCTTAAATTTAAGATACTCATTTGCCTGCTTAGGATATTTTGTAGCAATTTTTAAATAATCCATTTCTTTAATTTTAGAATTTTTCATTGATGCTATACATAAATCACAAACACCTATTTCAAGATTTAAAAGTTCATAAAAAAGATCATCAAATTCATCGATTATATCTTTACCAACAATTCCTAAATCTGCAAATGCATTGTTCACATAAAGCGGTACATCTATCGCCTTAACTATTATTAAATTAATTGAATTATCCAAATCTTTAATTACAAGCTTTCTTGTTTTTTCATCTTTAAATCTATAACCTGATGATTTCAATAAACTTAAGAAATCTTCATATACTCTGCCTTTAGAAACCGCTATTTTTAATGTCATTAGTGAATCGACTCCAATTTTGTTGAATTTATTCCCTCAATAAATTCGTTATAGCTTTTTTTATAAACTTCATTAGTGTTTTTACTTATAATATTTACCAAATCATTTTGAATACTTAAAATAAATGCACTATTTATATTTTTTATAACATCATACTCTAATTCGTTTTCCATTAAATTTACATTTAAACCATTTTCTCTTAAAGCTGTAGCTAAATAAAGAGCTTTTTCATTGTTAGAACTGTTTGTAATCACTGTATAGTCATTTTTTGCTAAATTATAATTTGTCATTTTTATCACTCCTATTAAATTTAATATATTGAATGAAAAGCCTACACCCTGCTTATCATTATTGTTATATCTTCCACCTTGCAATATTTTTTTACCATAATCCCTTATATATGAATTAAATATCATACCGTCATAATATGAGTATTTATTTGTTAAACTCAAATCAATTTTTAACTTCTTAATATCAATTTTGTAAATAAGAAGTATTTTTTTTAACTTAGTTAGATAATCAATTATTGGTTTAAGTTCACTAATATTTAATTCAGTTGCATTTTTTAAAATTGACTCATAATCTCCAAATAGTTTTGAAAGTACTATAAGTGCATTTTTATTTTCATTAGATATATCTAATTCATTTAAAATTTTTTCAATTTTTTGAATATTTTTGTTATGAATCGCATTATTTAGTCTGATTTTCTCGCTTCTACTTATTCCATCACTATTTAGAAGTTTTTCAATAAAATGAGTATGCCCGATTTCTATTGTAAAATCATCTAAATTCAAATTCTTTAAAAGTTCGTTTGCTATAATAATTATTTCAGCATCTGCTATAACTGATTCTTCACAAAAATTCTCAACTCCTCCTTTAAGATTCTCAATTGACTTATCCCATGAAAATGTATTAGTTAAATAATATATTTTTTCATTTAATATTTTTGAATCAAATAAACTAATTGTTGGATCTTCATGTAAAATATTTACTTCCCCTTCAAAATCAATAATTTTCACAAGTGATGATTTTGTGTTTTTATAATAATCAATAGAAGCTTCCATACTTGAAACAGATTTTGGAAATATTTTTTTAAATCCAAATTGTTTAGAAATTTTAGAAAATTTTTCATCGATATAGTTAATTTCTTCTAAATTTAAATATTGCATATTCTCTCCTCTCAAAAAACAAAATAGCCATCTAGGTAAACACCTAGATGGCTATAATTATAAGAATAATTATTATATCATCATCAGATGCGAACCCTGGTCAATACAAACAGAGCTCGCATTTGAAATAAAATCAAACAACCAGCTCACTTCTTATGATGATGATGTAATTGTAAAAAACTTAAAATTAATTTAAACATAATAACCATTCCTTTTATTTTTAATTTATTGTAACATATACTATCAGTATATAATTAACATGTCAAGAATTTTCTGAATATTTCGTATTTACCCACACATTCATTTAATGTTTCTAACTATTGATAGAACTCCCATAACAGTCATTAAAAGAATTGTTAAATTCTTAAAATTCTCTTCTTTCACCTTATTTCCTATTTTAACTCCTAAAACTGAACCAATTAATAAACCTGGTAAAAGAAATCCTGTCATTTTAATTACTTCGTTTGTTATCAATCCTTTAGTGAAAAATACGATAATTGTTACTATATTTAAAACCCAAAAAAACGAAGTAAGTGTTGCTCTAAATACTTGCTTATCTTTATCTTGATTTGTTAAAAACAATATCACTGGTGGTCCACTTAAACTAACTGCACCATTTAAAATACCACTAATAATTCCAACCGGAATATATGCAAGTTTTTCATTTTTTACTTTTATATTAAAACCTGTTTTAAACATAATAGCAGAAAAGACAACAAGAATTCCAACAACTAACTGTAGAATTTTTTCATCAATATTTATAAGTAAACTAGCACCAAAAGGTGTAACAATTATAGCCGACAATATTAATATATAAATTTCTTTAAAATTAATATAATCTTTTAATTTCACAAGAATAATACTATTTAGAATAAATGAAAATATCACTAAAAGAGGTACAATTAATTTTAGAGATAAAAACATACTTAAAAGTGGAACTGCAACTAATGAAAAACCAAAACTTGTTATCCCTTGAATTAAACACGATATGAATATTATTATAGATGCTAAAACAATCATTTTTTCTAACTCCTTCTCTATTTTCTTTATATCGCTTAATTTTGTACTATCTTCATACTATTATATATATTACCGATTCCTTTAAAGCCATTATTTAATATATTTATATTATTTTCTTAATCTTTTGATATATTTAATAAAAAATGCACTATCTACAACATTCTAGATAGTGCATTTTTTTAATCAATACGGTAATTGAAACTTTAGAAATTTATCACTAGTTCTTCTTATTCTTACGTTTTTTAAAATATTTATTATAATAAATCTGAATAAAAAGAAACGAACCTGTTACTGCAAGAGTTAACATTGTAACCTTTTGCAACTTTAAAAATATTGGAGCCTTTGAAATAAACATGGCAGTTATCGTAATAACTACAAATACAGGTGTTAAATAACGATGGATTTTCCTAAAAACTTTACAAATTTTATTAAACATATTTCCTCCTCCCAATCATATTATACTTTTTTTGAAACTATTCCTATTTTATTTTCTATTTTATAAAATACTACAGGTATTAAAATAAGTGTTAAGAATGTTGAAGCTAGTATTCCTCCAATTACAGTTACTGCAAGCGGAGAAAATCTTTCAGAACCTAATGCTAATTGAAGTGCTAAAGGCAACATTCCAACTACATCAGAAAATACTGTCATCATTATTGGTCTAAATCTGTTTTTAACCCCATTAATAATAGACTCTTTAGTAGACACCCCCGCTTTTATACTTTCAATAAAATAATCAATAAGCAAAATCGAATTATTTACTACAGTACCTGCTAACATAATAAATCCTAATAATACAGGCATTGATATAAATTTATTAGTAAGTATTAATGACGGTGCAACTCCTATAACAATAAGAGGTATTGAAGCCATTACTACAAGCGGTAAAATAAATGATTTAAACTGAGGTAAGAGAACAAGATACACAAATGCTATAGACATAGCTAATAGAATAACCATATCTGACATAGCATCAATTAAATCATTTTGTTGTCCTGTAAGCCCAATATTATATC
This sequence comes from Peptostreptococcaceae bacterium, assembly GCA_027064135.1. Taxonomy (GTDB): domain Bacteria; phylum Bacillota; class Clostridia; order Peptostreptococcales; family Acidaminobacteraceae; genus HSG29. Next base: position 9,472 of record JAMOQG010000081.1, read on the forward strand.
CTTTTGGAAGCTCATAAGAATCTAATAACTTAGTTATATCACTTGTAATAAAACTAAATGCACGACCTTCAGTATATCCAAGTACATTGATTGTATATTCCAAATCGTCTTTAGTAACAATATTTGCTCTATTAGATTTTTCAACCCATGCAATATCACTTAATGGAATAGTAGCTCCATATGGTGTTTTAATAGATTGCTTCATAATATCTTCAATATTATTTCTAGATTCTTTATTAAATAGAATTTTAATACTTTCATTTCTTTCATCCATTTTAAGTTCAGTAGCATTTACCCCTTCAACTAATTGATAAATATATTTGCCTACATATGCATTATTTAATCCAAGTTCCTTTATTCTAGAATCATCTGTTTTTATAATATATTCTGGACTATCAATATTAAAACTTTTATAAACATTTATCATACCATCAATATTTTTAATTTCTTTTTCCAAATCAACAGCCAATTTATATAGGACTTCTTGATCTTCACCACTAATTTTAATATCAATTGGCACTCCACCACTACTATTAGCAGTGCCACCTTTTTCTTTAACTACAAATCTTTTAATGCCAGGAATTTTTTCAATTTCTTTTCTAATTCTATCTTGCATGCTCCAAATATCTTCTTCACGTTCTTTTCTAGTATTATAATTAATCGTTATTACACCTTGATTTGAAGCCATTGTATTAAATTCGCTCATTATAGTACTATCTTTTTCAAAACCTATTTGAGTATCGTACCCAACAATATTTTTTTCTTTATTTAATATATCCTCAATATGGCTAAATACTTTTGAAGTTTCTTCTATTGAAGTACCTGTTTCAGTTTCTACAGAAATAAAAGTTACACCACTATCAAATTTTGGAAGCATTTCAATTCCTTTATTTTTTAATGCAATCCCACTTGATATTAAAAGTAATATTACTACTACAAATATTAAATTACTTTTTATTGATTTATTCAGTATTTTTAAATATACACCTAAAATCCAATCCATCATTCTGTTAAAAGGTTTAGTTACTACATTAAATAGTGATTCAGTTCTTCTAAATGAAAATTTATACATAAATATCGTTACAATTGGAATTACTACAAATGCAATAACTAATGAAGAAGAAAGTGCAAATATCAGAGTCAAAGCAACTGGCTTAAACATTTCACCAACGAACCCTTGCATAAATGTTAAAGGAACTAGTACAACAACAGTAGTAATTGTACCAGATAAAACCGAACTAGCAATCTCATTTACCCCATCAACTGCAGCTTTTACAATTGTTGTTTCATTGTCCCGTTCTTTATGCTTCATAATATTTTCAACTATTACAATTGAATTATCTACTACAAAACCAATTGACAATATAAGTGCTGATAATGTTACTAAATCTAACTTCATATTGAAAAGTTTCATAAGCCCAAGTGTACTTAAAAATGTCAAAGGCATTGAAAATGCAACAACTAATGATTGATTTACTTTTGATAAAAACAAAAATATTATAATCGCTGTAAATATTATCGCGAGTAAGATACTTGATGTCATATTGTCAACCATTTGATTAGTAAATGTTGAATCATCTTGCGCTATTTCAATATCTAGATAAGGATATTTTTCTTGTAATTCATTTAAACTTAATTTGATATTTTCAATTGTTTCAACAGTATTTGCATCTTTACTTTTTAATATTTGAAGAGCTATTCTATCATCAGAATCAAATCTATACATACTTTCAAGATCTTCCATTCCATACTCAATATCAGCAATATCTTTTAAATAAATACTATTTCCATCAGCTAAAATTATTTTTATATTATTTAATTCTTCAATACTTGAATATTCTTCATCAATTTTTAAAGAAATATTTTTTTCGCCATTTTTTATTGTTCCACCAGGTAAACTTATATTATTTTCGTTTAGTGCCTTATACACATTTGACAACGTTAAATTATATTGATTAAATTTATTCTCATCTAAATTTATTCTAATTTCACTTATATAGCCACCAAACATTTCGACAGCAGCAACACCATCAATTAATTGCAATTCAAACGCAATATTATCTTCACTAAGTCTTCTAATTTCCTGAAGGCTTAACGATTCACTATTAATTGCTAAAGTCATAATCGGTTTATCTGAAGTATTAAATTTAAGAACTTTTGGTTCAGGAATATTACTAGGTAGTGAATCTTTAGATGCACTTATTGTATTTTGTACATCTATTGCTGCACTATCTACATCAGTACCATATTTAAAGAACAAATGTACTATTCCAATATTATCCATAGAATCTGATTTAATATTAGAAATTCCCTCTAATTTACCAAAACTCTCTTCAAGTGGCTTAACCAGATTTTCACTTACATCCTGAGCCGTAGCTCCTGGATATTTCGCCATAACTGTAACTCTTGGAGCATTGGTATCAGGTGCCAATTGTGTCTGCAAAGTCATTTTAGCAAATACACCAAATATAATTATTACAATTATAAAAGAAATAACTAAATACTTATTTTTTACTGCACTTTCACCTATATTCAATTTAATTTACCTCCTCAAATAGCATTATTTCCACTCCATCATATAATGCTTTTAGATTTGAGCTGGCAATTATATCATTTGCTTTTATGTCTCCATTTACCACAAAATTATTATTTTTAGTAAAAAGAATTTCTACTTTCTTTTCTATTGCTTTTCCATCTTCAATAACATAAACCATATTGTCATTCCCAATAGTTTTTACAGCATTTTTTTCAACTATAAGTACTTCAGAAAAAGTATCTACTATAAATTCAACATTTACAGTACTATCTAATATAATATTATTAATATCCGTACTATCTATTGGTCCTATTTTAAGAAGACCTATTCTTGTTTTTTCATTAATCATATCTGGCATTGAATATACAACAGACTCAATTACTTTACCACTAAAACCTAAATTAACTTTTGATCCAACATTTAATTTATTTAAATCTGATTCCGGCATTTTAACTTCAACATATAATGAATTAATATCATCTATCATATACAAAGGCATTCCAGGTTGAATCATATCACCTTTTACATGATGTAATCCTCTTATTTTTCCAGAAATTGGAGCTTTAATAATCATATCATTTCTTTTTGAATAAAGTGATTTTAAATTCATTTCTATTTCTTTTACTTTATAATCAGCCATATTTAATTCATATAAATTTTTATCATATGCGGCTTTTGATAATGCGCCAGATTCATATAACTCTTTTGTTTTTTCAAAATTACTTTCAATAAAGCTATAATTCAATTTTGCTTGAGATAAATTAATTTTAATAGTTTCAATATTAATACTAATATCTTTGTCATCAAGCTTTATCATTTTTTGTCCAACTTCTACAATATCTCCATTTTCAATATATACTTCACTTGCATAACCACCATATTTTGAAGAAACAGTACCAGTTTCATTAGCAATCAAATTTCCAAGATAATTTAAACTATCATTAACATCATCTTTTTCAACTTTTGTAGTTCTTACAGGTACTCCTAAATCTTTTTTAATTTCTTCAACAACATTCTCATTCGCATTTAAAAATGGAATTTCAACAATATTATTTAAAAGAAGTACTACTATAACAACTAAAACAACTATTCCAATTATTTTTTTCATTCTATCTCCATTCATTTATTCATCACTTAATAATTCATTAAGTTTAATTTTAACTTCTTCCCTTTGTTTTACACATTTTGAAGTTATTTCATTATTATAAAATATTGCTTCAGCATATTCACTACAATTTGAATATCCACACCCACTACAATTAAATCCTGGTAATATCTCTTCAATTTCTAATACTCTACCACTTAATGAATCGATACTATCAAGCACTTCTTTTCTCGATATTAATTTACTGGCAAAATATCCCATAATTAATATTCCAGGTAGTGTTAATAAATATCTTGAAACTGCAAACGGCATTCCTAAAAATTTTGCTTCAACTATAAGCATTGGTACTTTCATAACTGCCCACGAACTAAGAATTATTATCGCATTCTCAACACTTGCACCCTTATAAAGTAAAGTTTGTGTTAGTGGGAATGCTGCATAAATAGGTCCAGCTGAAACAGACCCTATAAATATTGAAATTAATTTTCCTTTAAGTCCAGAACTTTTTCCAAAGTTCTTAGTTATAATTTCTTTTGGTACCCACACACTTATTAATCCCGAAAGAATCATTACCGGTGGCAAAACTTGTAGCATATCTTTTAATACAAGAAAAAAACTATTAATAGCTTCGAAAAACTTTTCTCTACTAATAAAAAATACAATTACGTAAAAAAATAAAACAATAAAATATATTTTAAACTTTTTATTTTTTTTCATTATAACATAATCACCATTCCCAATGCTATAACTAGCGCTAAAACAAAACTTAAACCATTTCTATAAAATGCAAATTTTTTACCAAAATGTTCAATTTCTATTGGTAAAGTAACAAAGCCAACCATTGTTAATGTTGTGATAAATGCAGCTATAGCCACAAAATTTGCTCCACTTTCCATCATTGAATTAGCTAGTGGAAATGCAACAAATGCAGGAATTATCGTTACCGTTCCAATCATTGCTCCATATAATCCGCTTAAAAACATACTGCTATTTCCAAGAAGACTCTTAATTAATTCATCTGGTATTAATGCAAGTACCAAACTAATAAGTAAAAGTAAGCCAGTTACATTTATTATTGTTTCGAATAACATTTTTTTAGCTACTATTATACTTTTTTTTGTTTTTTTTCTGTTTTTAAAGAAAGATATTAAAAGTAGAGTTAAAGCAACTCCCATTAATATTATTGTACCCATATTTTTCTATTTCCTTTCAAATTTTTAATAGTTTCATTATTAGGTTAATTATAGTATAATTTAGATAATCAAATTTGTATGTAACATATGGTACCAAACATAGAGAAAGGATAATAAAATGAAAGAATATTACTATACACTTAAAAAATGTCCTTTATTTAAAAACGTTGATTTAAAATCACTTGAAGAAATTTTTAATAATATTGATTACCAAATAAAAAAATTCGATTTGAATGAAAACATTTATTGGGAAAATGATATTTGTGATGAAGTTAATATTATACTTGAAGGAGAGATAAATATTCAATCTATTTCATCATCTGGAAAAATTTTTAGAGTACTACATTTTACTAAAGGAAATATTTTTGGTGAAGGATTGATATTTTCTGATCTTAATAAATATCCAATCTCAGTAACAGCATCAGAAAAAAATACTAAAACACTTATAATTTCAAAAAAAAATTTAATTAAAGCTTTTAGTATTAATACAGAATTAACAACTTCATTTATGAAAATTCTTTCTAATAGAATTACTCTTTTAAACGATAAAGTAAAAATACTTGCACTTCAATCTATAAGGAAAAAAATTTGCTACTTTATTTTAAAAAAGTATAAAAAAAATGAAGATCTAAAAATTGATATTGGAATGAATAAGGAAACACTTGCTGAATCCCTTGCAATTCCAAGACCTTCACTTTCACGAGAACTCATAAAAATGAAAAATGAAAACATAATTAATTACGATAAAAAATATATTTATATATTAAACATAGATGCAATAAAACTTGAATTATTATAATTAAAAATAAAAAATGCCTTAAGGCATTTTTTTATTCAGTATAATTTTTTGGAGCAGGAGCTTTTACTACAAGAAGTTCCAAGATCTCGTCATGCTTGTTTCTTACATTCATCTTTACATTAAATTGAATTTGCAAAATACTTCCTTTTTCATATATATGATCTTCTTGATCATTTAATTGAATGGAAAGATTTCCTCTTAATACCGTCATATAAAGATTTGAATTTGAAAAATGTTCAGGAAGTCCTTCGCCATTTTCAAAAGTCATATGAATATAGTTAATATTTTCATCCATTATTAATTTTTCTACTTTTGTTTCATCACCAGTATAATATTTCAACACTTTTTCAATCATATTATTTTTCTCCTTTTCAATTCAATAGTTTATTATTTAACAACCTTAGTTTATCATATTACTATTTTTGAACCTGTGACTTTTGCAACGATTTCAATAAAAAAGCCAACAAATAAAATAATTTGCTGGCTTAAATAGTATAATAAATTTATATTTCAAATTTACTTAGATTTTCATTTAATTCTTCTACTTTTTTATCTAAATTTTCTGCTAAAGTAGAAACAATTTTTACGGATTCATTTTGTGTTTCCATTGAAGCACTAACCTCTTCAGAAGCAGCTGCAGTTTCTTCAGTTACTGCAACAATATTTTGAATTTTATTAAACACCAATTCTTTCTGTTTATTAATATCATAGATTCTATTAGTTGATTCATTAATCATATTTACAATATTATTTAAAGAATTTCTAATATCATTAAATGTTTTATTTACATTTTCTGAAGCTTTAATTTGTTCATCATTAATTTTTTCAACTGAACCCACTGATTTTAATACAAGCTCAGAGGTTTGTTTAACTGTCACTATCATATCTGTAATTTGTCTAGTTGCGCTTGCAGTTTCCTCAGATAATTTTCTAATCTCATCTGCTACCACTGAGAAACCACGTCCTGCTTCTCCAGCTCTAGCAGCTTCAATAGAAGCATTTAACGCTAATAAATTAGTTTGTTCAGCAATACTTGAAATTGTATCAGTAATACCTGTTATTGATTCAATTGCTTCTGATAATTCATACGTTTTGTTTGATGTTTCATTAATAATTTCAGTAGATTTAATTGCTTTTAAATTTAAATCTTCAATGGCTTTAACACCTTTATCAGTATTTTCGTCAAGTTTATTAGTTTCTGAAACTTGTTCAACATTATAATCAGTTAATTTATTAATTTCTGATGATAAACCCTGCATCAATCTTGAACTTTCTTCTGAATCCATTGCTTGATTAGTAGCGCCTTGAGCAATTTCTCCAACGGTTAATACTACAGCTTCAGAAATTTCTTCAAGTTCAAAACCTTTTTTTGATAATTCCACTGTCGCTTCCCCTATTTCGTTTGAAAGATCTACAACATTAGTTATCATTCCACTAAACTCAGTTTGTAATAATTTAAGTCCCAAAACAGCTTCATTTATTTCACTTGTAGGAGCATGAATTTCAATTTTTTCATTTAATTTTCCTTCTGAAAGTTTTTTGATGTTTTCTGAAATCAATTTAATTGGATTAGTTATTTTATTTACAACTATAGTCGTAATAAAACCTAACACAATTAATAATATTACAGCTGTTATCATAACATTTTTGATTATTTTTTTCTGATTAATTTTTATTGCGCTTTCTATATGATTTTCAAGATTATCAAAAGAATCTGCTGTATTTTTAGTAATTGCGTCAAATTCAGTTAATTTATATGAAGCAAAAAGCGCAAGGTTTATATCCGGAACTTTTGAAGCTATTGCAACTTTATTATCACCTTTATATTCATATCTAAGAATTTTTGATTCTTTCTCATCACTTTGAGCATATTCTCTAGCTATATCAGTTGATACTGGCTTTCCAATTTTTTCAAATTTTTCGGGGTCTGTTTTTCCAGCATCTGTAGGATGATAAAACATAATTCCTTCTTTATCAGCTGCAAAAATATATCCTGTTTCACCAATTTGATATTCTTCTAATAATTTTTGTACTGATATCATAGCTATATCAGCACCTACTACTCCTATTGATTTTCCATTAATATCTTCAACAGATATTGCAGCTGAAATAATTAATTCACCAGTAGCAAAATCAATATATGGATCAGTCCAAATAAGTTTGCCTTTGCTTTTCATTGCATCCTGATACCATGGTCTAGTACGAGGATCATACTCAGGTGTTTCCCAGCCTGTAGCAGTATAAGTTTGTCCATCTTCATAACCAACATATAAGAACATTATTGATCCATTTGATTGAGCGTGTGCATTTACTAAAGCACTTTTTAACCCTTTCCCATAAACATTTCCTTCATCTTCAGATGCTTCCAAAATTTTTCTTGTATTGATATCTCCAGAAATGATTTTAGTAGCAATTTCAGCATCTCTAAAATAATTTCTTACTGCATCACTTACTGCATCCATTTGATCTGTAGTTCCATTAAGAGCAACATCAATAAGTTCATCTTTCGATGTCACTTCCATTTTATCACTTTCAACTTTAATCTTATCAGTAATGTCACCAATACTTGATCTCATACCTATAAAAGATATAGCAGTAGACACAATAATAGCAATTAGTAATAATATTAAAATTGAAAGAACACTTAAAAATTTAATGCTCATTTTTTTCTTCATTATTTATCTCCTCTTTATAATAGTTATATAGAGATATTATTAGTTAATTAAAAGCATAGTACTCTTTTGAAAAACATAAAAAAGTTATACTTCTAACTAATAAATCTCTGTTTCCTAATTTGTTGATCAAAAATATCCTAACGATATAATTACCTTATATATAATTAACAAAGGAAATTTATTCTTCGCTTTTTTTATACCCTATAAACAATATTATAAACAATAATTTGCGTTTTGTAAACAATTTGTAAAGACAAACTCTTCTTTTTATACAAAAAAAGATTAGCATTTTATACTAATCAAAAATCTTTAATAAATAGAATTATATTATTTTTTAAAAATATGGCAAGCTACAAAATGCCCTGGAATAACCTCTTCAAGTTCCGGTTCTTTTTCTCTACAAATATCTGTAGCATAATTACATCTATCAGCAAATCGACAGTTATTTTTAGGATTAATCGGTGAAGTAATTTCACCCTTTAAAATAATTTTTTCATTCTTATTGTCAAGAGAAGCTCTTGGTATTGCTGATAAAAGAGCTTGTGTGTATGGATGAATTGGATTATTGAAAAGATCTTCAGAAGATGCTTTTTCAACTAGTTTTCCTAAATACATTACTGCAATATCATCTGAAAAATGGTTTACTACAGATAAATCATGTGTAATGAAAATATAAGTAAGCTTTAATTTCTCTTGAAGTTCATTTAATAAATTAAGTATCTGAGCTTGTATTGAAACATCAAGTGCTGAAACTGGCTCATCACAAACAATAAATTTTGTATTAAGAGCTAAAGCTCTTGCAATTCCAATTCTTTGCCTTCTTCCTCCATCAAGTTCATGAGGATAAGTATTAATTAATCTTCTTGATAAACCTACAAGATCCATTAATTCAACAACTCTTTCAAATCTTTTTTCTTTATCAACTATCAATTTATTTAGTTTTATTGGTTCTTCAATAATTTCACTTACCGTCATACGTGGATCAAGTGATGAAAAAGGATCTTGAAATATTATTTGAATTTCTTTTCTTAATTCTCTCATTTCATTCTTACTTAAGTTTCTAATATCTCTCCCTTTATAAATTATTTCTCCATCAGTAGCATTTAAGAGTCTTAAAATAACTCTCCCAGTAGTTGATTTTCCGCATCCGGATTCACCAACTAAACCTAAAGTTTTTCCCTTTTCAATGCTAAAATTTATATCATCTACTGCATGTAATTTGCCTCTTGGAGTATCAAAATATTTTTTTAAATTTTTTACTTCTAATATTATCTCTGACATTTTAATATCTCCTTTCTATTTTCTACCATTATTCAATTTAAAATCTTTATTTTCATTATATAAATGACATTCTACAAAATGAGTATCAGAAAAATATACTTTTTCAGGTTTTTTTGTTTTACATATTTCCATTTGATAATCGCAACGATCACAAAATGCACACCCCTTTGGTAAATCGTATGGATCTGACATTAATCCTCTAATTGGTTTCAATTTTGCTTTTCTATCCTCAATATTTGGGATTGAATTAAACAGTCCTTCAGTATAAGGGTGTTTAGTACTTCTAAAAATATCTTCTAACGTACCTTGTTCAATAATTCTACCTGCATACATAATTGCAACATCATCACAAACTTCAACAACAACTCCTAAATCATGTGTAATCATTAACATTGACATTTGAAATTTCTTTTTAAGTTCTCTCATAAGTTCAAGTACTTGAGCTTGAATTGTAACATCAAGTGCAGTTGTCGGTTCATCAGCAATTAATAATTTCGGACTACAAGATAAAGCAATTGCAATTACTACACGTTGTTTCATTCCGCCTGAAAATTGATGAGGATATTCATTTAATCTATTCCCAGGAATACCTACCATTTCAAGCATTTCTTTAGCTTTATTATTAGCTTCTTTTTTAGTTACCTTCTGATGAATAAAAATTGCTTCTGCAATTTGATCGCCAACAGTAATTACTGGATTAAGTGCAGTCATCGGATCTTGAAAAATCATTGATACCACTTCGCCACGAATTTTTTCCATTTTACTTTCATTTGCTTTCATAATATCAATATTATCTAGCAATATATTTCCTTTAACAACTTCTCCCGGTGGGTCAGGTATTAATTTTAAAATTGAAAGTGCTGTTGTAGTTTTACCTGCACCAGTCTCTCCAACTAAACCTAAAGTTTTACCTTTTTCAATTTTAATATTTACACCATTTACAGCTTCAACAATACCATCCTCTGTAACATATCTAATTACTAAATCTTCAATATTTAAAATATTATTATTCAAAATCAATCACCCCTATTTCAACTTTGGATCTAATGCATCTCTTAAGCCATCACCAATTAAATTAAGTGATAAAACTGAAAGTACAATTGCTAATCCAGGATATAATACTATATACATATAATCTCTAATATAAGCTCTTCCTCCAGCAAGCATACTACCCCATTCAGGCGTAGGAGGTTGCACACCTAATCCAATAAAACTAAGTGAAGCCGTTGCCATAATTGCAGTTGCTACTTTTAATGTAGAAAAAACAATTATTGGAGCCATTGAATTTGGCAATACATGTTTTAAAATTATAGTATGGTCTTTTGCCCCGATTGCTTTTGCTGCTTCTATATATTCTTGATCTTTTACGCTTAATATTGCAGCTCTAACAACTCTAGCAAAACCCGGAATATTTGCAATTCCAATTGCTATCATTAAATTTATAATACTTGCCCCTAAAGCTGCTACAATAGTAATTGCTAATAATATTGCTGGTATTGCTAAAATAACATCTAAAACCCTCATAATTGCATTATCTATTTTACCACCATAATATCCTGCAATAGAACCTAAAAAACCCCCAATTGATAACGCAATACTAACTGAAATAATTCCTACAAATAAAGATATTCTTGTTCCATATACAATTCTAATAAAAATATCGCGACCAAATTCATCAGTTCCAAACCAATGATCTGCACTTGGTGATTGTAACCTTTCACGAATATTCATTTTTAATGCATCATCTTGATAATCACCAATTAATGGTGCAAATAATGCGAGACATACAAAAAGTACAATTAACATCATACCTACTATTGCAGCCTTATTTTTCTTAAAATGGTGCCATATATCCGCCCATTGACTTCTTTTTTTAATATCCATAATGCCTTTAATATTCTCATTTTCATGTTTTTGACTCATATAACACCTCCTAATTATAATTTGCTTTTATTCTTGGATCAATATAAGCATACAAAATATCAACTATCAAATTAACTACACTAAATGCTACTGCAAATACAATAACACATCCAAGAACCATAGGAGTATCTTTTCTTTGAATTGATTCAACCATCAACCTTCCAATACCAGGCCATGAAAATACAGTTTCAGTTAAAACCGCTCCACCTAATAAAATTCCGAATTCTAATCCAATAACTGTTACCGCTGGAATAAGTGCATTTCTAAGAGCATGTTTTCTAATTACATCCTTTTTACTAACACCTTTTGCTTTTGCAGTATTAATATAATCTTGTCTTACAACTTCTAGCATTGATGAACGAGTTGTTCTAGTAATACTAGCCGTAGAAGCAATAGCTAAAGTAAATGCTGGTAAAATTAAGCTTCGTATTCCATCCATTCCACTTGATGGAAACCATCCAAGGTTAAGAGAAAATGCGATTATTAACATAAGACCTGTCCAAAATGATGGCATTGAAATCCCAATTAAAGCAAAAATCATTCCTGCATTATCAAATATTGAATATTGCTTTGTGGCAGAAATTACTCCTATTGGAATTGAAATTAATATTGCTATGAATATTGCTGAAAAAGTTAATTTAAATGTATTTGGGAAACGTTGCCCAATTTCTCCAGCTACTGATTTCCCTGTTGAATATGAAGTTCCCATATCTCCTGTTAAAAGATCTTTCATATAATTTGCATATTGCACAATTGTTGGGTCATTAAAACCCATTTCTTCACGAAGTTCTTTTATTGATTCTTCTGTGGCTCCATTTCCAAGTATCATTGCTGCTGCATCTCCAGGCGTTAAACTAATAATAAAATACACTAAAAATGTAACACCTAACATAACTGGAATAAGCATCAGAAACCTTCTTGAAATATACTTAAACATAATGCCTCCAATCTTTAATAAACACAATCCAGTAAAAAATACTGGATTGTATTATTAATATTAATTATTGTTATTGATTGTTTTTAATAGTGAATCTTTTCAATATTCCATAAACCTTGAGGGCTTAATTCAACACCTTTTAATCCAGCGTTTGCGCCAACAACGTTATTTTTAACAAATAATGGAACTATTGGAGCTTCATCCATAATATACTCATGAAGTTCATTGTATATTTCAATACGTTTATTTAAATCTAATTCTTCTCTTGCTGATACAATTAAATTATCAAGTTTTTCATTATTAATTCTTGAGAAATTCATTCCACCAATATTCTCTGAATAATAAAGTGGTGTTAATGTTGAATCTGGATCTGGGTTAGAAGTCCAACCTAAAATTAATGACTCTTCTTCACCTTTCATACATACATCAATAAAAGTACCCCATTCATACATTTCTATAGTTGCATTAATTCCACTTTCCATTAAATTTGATTGAATAATTTCAGCTATTCTTTTTCTATCATCTCCTGATGTCCAAATTGTCATATCAAATCCATCTGGATATCCAGCTTCTGCTAATAATTCTTTAGCTTTTTCAGGATTAAATTCATAATCAGCAGCTTTATATCCAAGCATTGATGGTGCTAATACAGATTCAGCAGCAGTACCTGCTCCATCAATAGCAACTATCATTATAGCTTCTTTATCAATTGCATAATTGATTGCTTGTCTAACTAATTTATTATCAAATGGTGCTTTTTCATTATTCATTGCAAAAAAATCGACACGTGTAGATGGTTCTTCATATAAAGTTAAATCATCATTATCAACAATTTTATTAATATCCATAGTTTGTAACGCTTGTACAACATCAACTTCTCCAGTTTCTAAAGCTATAGTTCTTGAAGCGCCTTCTGGAATTACCTTAAAAGTAATTTTTGAAGTTTGACCCATATTTTCTTTATCAAAATAATTTTCGTTTTTCTCTAAAACTACTTTATCTCCAGATACCCATTCAACAAATGTATATGGACCTGATCCTATAGGGTTAACAAATTCATCACCTGATTCAACATAAGCTTTTGGTAAAATAGAAGCTCCTGCATGAACTAAAGAATATAAAAAAGGTGCAAATGCTGATTTTGTAGTAAGTTTAACTGTATATTTATCTACTATTTCAATTGATTCTACTTCAGCAAGTACATGCTTAACTTTTGGCATTCCTTGTGATCTTTCTAAACTAAATTTAACATCTTCAGATGTCATTTCAGTTCCATCACTAAATTTTACGCCTTCTTTGATTTTGATAACCCATTCAGTGTCACTAGGTTGTTCCCAAGACTCTGCTAAATCTGGAACTACTTCAAAATCAGTATTCAATCTGAATAATCTGTTAAATAATAAGAAAGAAACAGCTTCTGATTTTGTATCATTATGTCCTTGTGGATCTAATGAAGTAATATCTGAATCAAGAGCTATAGCTATTTCATCTTTAACCTCTACTTTTGGTTCTTCTGCTTTTGATACTGCAGCTTTTTCTTCTGTAGCTGCTGGCTTTTCTTCTGTAGCTGTTGGCTCAGCAGGTTTTGAACATCCCGCCAAAGTTCCTAATACTAAAACCAATATTAATGATATTGCCAATAATCTTTTTAACATTTTTACATCTCCTTTATATTTATATTTATATTTTAAAAGGCCCCGCCTTTTAATATCTTCTTATAAAATCAATTAAAACTTCTTCAAGTTTATAAACCGATTCAATTTCCACATATTCATCATCACCATGCCAGTAATTACCAATTGCACCAAATTCAACAACTGGTATTCCTTTTTCAGCATAATACCTTCCATCTGATCCTCCATGTTGAGCAACATACTCTACTTTTGAATCAGGAAAAACACGAATTAATGACTCACTTAATAATTTAATATTTGAATCATCTGGGACTCCATAAACCCCTGGTTCTGTTGCACTTACCTCTACATCTCCTTGAACTACATCTTTAATACTTTTAATTATTTCTTTTGGATCTAAATGTGGAACATATCTAATATCAAGCCCAATAGTACATTTATCAGGTACTCTATTATAAATATCACCACCATTTATTACTGCAAGATTTACTGAAGTTCCTTTATAAAAATCTGACCCTATATTCATAATTTCTAATTCTTTAATTTTATTAAAATTCTCAATTGACTTTAAAATTGCATTTTTCCCTTCCCATGGACGAGAGCCATGAGCAGAAACACCATATGATACAATATCCATTCTTACAATTCCTTTTGATTGAATTGAAACTTTAAGATTTGTAGGTTCAGTACATATTACAAAATCTCCCAAGTATCCTTGTTCAACTAAATGTTTAGTACAATTAACACCACCAGTTTCTTCATCTGATACTAATTGAAGCATTATTTTACTTTTTAAATTCTCATCTTTAAGTTTAATCATAGCTTGCATCATAGCAACACAACCACTTTTCATATCTGCTGTGCCTCTTCCAATTAACTTGCCATTTTCTTCAATTGGATTAAATTGCGATGATTTAGCAGAAACAACATCAAGATGACCATTTAAAATTAATGTTTTTTCTCCTTCACCTATTGTTGATACATAACTTTTATAACCATTGTTAATTATGATTTCTCCATCTATTCCATTTTCTTTTAAATAATTTTTACAATAATCAATTGCTTCATTAGCTTTTAAAACAGAAGATGAATCAATTTTAACTAATTCTTTTAATAACTTTATTGATTCCATATATCACCCCCTTTTTAAATATTTATCAAACCAATCTATCATTTCACTATATCTTCTTTCTTTACTTTGAGGCTTACCACTAACAACTAGACCGTGGTGCTCGCCATCAAATAAGCAAATTTTTGAATCAACTCCTAAATAATTTAATGCCGAATACATATTTAATGATTCAGTATAATGACATCTGTAATCATCTTTACCATGTATAAATAAAGTAGGTGTCTCTACATTATCTGCATAGGTAATTGGCGATTCTTCAATATATGCATCCATATTATTCCATGGAGTATCATTATTTCCCATATATTCATAAATAAATTTATATCCAATATCAGATGATGTAAAAGCTGTCATCATGCTACTAATTCCTCTTTCTGAAACTGCTGCAGAAAACCTTTTAGTATGACCGATAATATAATTAGTCATATATCCACCATATGAACCACCTGTAACACCAAGCCTTTTTTCATCAATGCTTTTATATTTCTTTAGCACTTCATCAGTAAATTTCATAAATTGCTTAAATGGTTTTTTACCAAATGACCCTCTAATATTTGCAAATTCATCCCCTCGTCCATCACTACCCATAGGATTAAAATAAAATACAAAATAACCTTTAGAGCATAATAACTGAACATCATGTGAATATACATCAGAATATATCATTTTGGGTCCACCATGAATAATAAGTACTGCAGGATAATTTTTATTCTCATCAAATGAAATTGGTTTAAATACATATCCATCAAATGCAACATCTTTATAATCAAAATTTAATTTCTTTGGTTTAGATAACTCATATTTTTCTAACCATTTATTATAATTTGAAATTTGTTTTAAATTTCCATTACTATAAAAATAAAGTTCATGTAATTTTAAATCATTTAGACCAATCAATAAAATTCCATTATCAACAACTTCATAACTATTAATCACTTTTAACCCAGTATATATTTCACTAATTTCTCCATTAAGATTTATTCTATAAAGCATTTCTCTATCTCTATTAACTCGCAAATAATAAAACTCATTATTATATTTTTTTATCGGCTTTGAAGTTGAAAAAATACTATCCGTAACAATACTTGGATTTTCATTACTTAAATCAACATAATCGCCAAGTCTTTTAACATTTCCTTTTGCTTCATCAACTAAATAAAGCTGCTGGTTATCATTTCTGCTTCTTTCGTTTAAATTAACACCCGTAAAAATCATTTTATTTTTATCCATTGATTTAATATAACTTATTCTATAATTATTCTCAGTATGAAGTTTTATCTCTTGAGATAAAATATTGTAACTATATACATTTGACTTAACTGCTTTTAATTTTTTAACATCAAAAGCTGTAAACATTATCCTATTATTTTTAAGATCAAAGTCAATTTGATCAATATCCATGTCAAGTGAAGTAATTAAAGAAATATCTTTTACATCCATGCTTGATTTAAATAAACTTACTATACTATTTCCAACAATTCCTTTACCGTTTTCATAGAAAGGCCCTGTTTTACTACATTTAATTATTGTCTTCGAATCAAATTTTTGAATTTCTGATATAAAATAGAATTCTTCATCACTAAAAGCAATATCATTTACTACAAATGGAATATTTATAATTTCTTCGATATCCTCATTATAACTGTAAAAAAGAGTGTTATCTTTTTTTATAACTTTAAATATAATCATATCACCTTTAAAATAAAAATCATCTGGTATAAAAGGAAGTTCCATTTTATTAGTTTTTAAAGTCTTAAACTCTAATACAATAACTTCTTTTTCATAATTATTTTTTTCAATATTTAAAGTGTTTACAAAATAAAGAGCCTTAGTTTGAGATTCATTTATTTTTAGATTAGTTAATATATTGTTTTTTAAAAAATCTTTTAACTTTATTATATTTTTCATTTTGTCACCTCAATCTAATATAATGCAAATTACATTCCAATTGTTTCCAAATTGTAACATTTTCTTTAATCAATTTTTAATTTGTGATAAAATAAGTACTTACAAAGGAGAATATTATGAAATCAATTGCAATTGTTACTGACTCAATGAAAAAAAACAATAGACCTAGTAATGTAGGGATAATCATAAAAAATAATATTAATGAAATTTTAGCTGATACAGTTAATATAAACAATTACTATATAGATACTTTAAATTCTAATAATAAAATCAATGAGGATTTAATTATCATTATGGCAAGGAGTAGAGCTTTTAAAATAAAAAATTATGTGAATGATAAAAATAATATTATCGTTGCAAATAGAACATTTTTAAAAAGTTCCATTGAACAGCTTTCTTCAATACCAGAGAATACTGATGTTTTAGTTGTAAATGACAATATTGAAACAGTACTTGAATCTGTATCAACTTTATATAGTATAGGTGTTAAACATATAAATTTAATTCCTTTTGAAAATGGAAAAGATTATCATCATATAAATTATGCGATTTCACCTTCAGAACCAGAATTCATTCCAAATTATATAGAAAACATTTTTAATCTTGAAGATAGAGTAATAGATATTCCTACAATGCTTTTAATTATTAATCATTTAGAAATAAATACAAAACAGATTCAACAAAATTTATATAATTATTATCAAAAAATTTATAGTACAAACTATGCAATTAGAGAAAATTATGATGCCTTACTAACTCGTACTGAGGAACTTGATTATCTTCTTGACCTTTCACATGATGGAATACTTTTAACAGATACTAATGGTAAAATTATTATTGCAAATAAAAAATTCAAAGAAATTTTCAATATTTATTCAACTATTAAAGATCAGTTTCTTCACAATGTTATTAACGAAATTGATTTTAAAGCTAGTTATAGTCACGATTTTTATGAAGATTTAATTACTTTTAAGAAAAAATATATCAACTTTGAAAAAAAAGATATTATTCATTTTGATAAAAAAGTTAAAATGTATTTTAACTTTCAAGAAGTTACTTATATTAAAAAACTTGAGCAAAATTTAAGTCAGAAATTAAGACAAAAAGGACATATTGCAAGATATGAATTTAAAGATATTATTAGCGAATCAAAAGAAATGAAAAAAATAATAAAAATTGCTAATAAAATTGCTAAAACTGATTTAACTGTTTTAATTACAGGAGAAAGTGGTACAGGCAAAGAAGTTCTTGCACAAGCTATTCACAATGCTTCTTCAAGGAAAAACCAACCATTTATCGCTATAAATGGAGCAGCAATACCTGAAAATTTATTAGAAAGCGAATTATTTGGTTATGAGAGAGGTTCATTTACCGGTGCTTCTAAAGCAGGTAAAAAAGGTCTTTTTGAAAAAGCAAATAACGGAACTATCTTTTTAGATGAAATCGGAGATATGCCTAACCATTTACAATCAAAACTTTTAAGAGTATTGCAAGAACAACAAATTGCGCCAATTGGTTCTGAAAATATTATTGATATTGATGTTAGAGTTATAGCAGCAACTAATAAAAATCCTATGGAAATGATTAAAAACGGAAATTTTAGGAAAGATCTTTTCTATAGGTTAAATGTATTTTCACTTGAACTTCCACCACTTAGAGATAGAAAAAGTGATATTCAAATTTTATTAAATCATTTTACAAATAATAAATTTAAATGCAGTGAAAAATGTTCGATTTTATTAAAAAACTATGATTGGCCAGGAAACATTAGAGAATTAAATAATGTTGCAAAATACGTTACAACACTTGCAGAAACTAGTGAAATCAATGCCGATTCACTACCAAGCTACTTAGTTAGCGAAATCAGTAATTTACAAGAAAACAATAAGAATAATATCAATGAATTTTCAATTATTAACGAACTTTTTAATGAAGATTTAACTTATCAAATATTAAAAACAATTAAGTTTTTAAATGAAATTAAAAAAACTGCTGGAAGAAAACATATTCTTGAATCATTAAGAAATAGAGATATAAAAATTACTGAGAATTATTTAAGAAAATCACTTAAAACTTTTGAAAAAGAAAATTTTATAGTTATAAAAAAAGGAAGAAGCGGATCTTATATTACAGAAACCGGGGATAAATATCTGTTAAAGACCAATATGTAGGGTATTATATGGGTTGTCACACCTATTCAAAGCCCAATAAAAACACCTGTTAATTTTAATAGGTGCTTTTTTCATTTTAAAATATATTGAAAAGTACTACACTTGAAATGCTAGCAATTATTACAAATACTAAATTAATATTAAAATATGCTAATACTACCGCTACAGAACCTCCAATTATTGCTGAAAACGGATTACCTGTTGAATTTATTATTCCCGGAAAAATTAAAGCGGATAAAGCTGTAAAAGGAATTAATTTTAAAAATCTTTTTAAGAATTTATTTTTATCATTACTTTTTAAAAAAACCAAAGGAAGCATTCTAGGAATATAAGTAACTATAGCCATTCCAAATATAATTAATAACATTTTATTCAATGTTATCCACCTCCTCTTCAAACATATAGGCTCCAATTAATGAACTAATAATTATTACTATAATTATTCTAAATCCACTAGAAATATTATTCCCCAAAAAAGGTATATAAAATAACAAACTGCTAAATAATAAACTTATTACAGTAATTTTCATCAAAGTTTTATTTGTTTTAATATTTGGAATTAATAGCGCAATAAACATTGCATATAATGAAATACCCATACCATTTCGAATTGCTTCTGGAAGCGAACTACTTAAAATCAAGCCTAAAAAAGTACTACCTGACCAAGAAATATATGCAATTAAATTTATACCTAAAATCAACCCTTTATTAAGTTTTTCTTTTTCAGTCATTGATATTAATGCAAAAGTTTCATCTGTTACTCCAAAAGCAATTAATGCAAGCCAAAATTTATTATATTTATTTTTTATTTTTTCACTTAATGAAGCAGTCATTAAAAAATGCCTTAAATTTACTATGAAGGTTGTTATTACTATTTCAATTACCGTTACACCTTCATGAATTAGACTTACAGCAATAAATTGACTTGCTCCCGCATATACTATTAGAGACATTAAAACTACAATTTCACCTGGTATATCAAATGATTTTGCAATAAGTCCAAAACTTATTCCAATTGGAATGTATCCAATACCTATTGGAGCTCCTTTATTAATTCCTTTTAAAATATCTTTTAATAATTTCATAAATCACCCCATTTTACTTTTCATAAAATTGTATCAGAGAATCGCTCCTATTTCAATTTTTTTATAGCAATAACATATAAATTAATTTATAATTATAAAGTGTATAAAGGGGTTATTATGAATAATCAAAATTTAAAAACTGTAAATAATGAAATATCTAATAAAAAAATGAATAGAAATATTAAAAGTAATTACGCATATACTTTTTTCAATTCTATGAATTTAACCCAAGGATTATGGATGATTTATTTAGTTTCAAAAGGGCAAAGTTTATTTGCAGTTGGAATGTTAGAATCGATTTTTCATATTACATCATTTTTGATGGAAGTACCAACAGGAGCAATTTCTGATATCTACGGAAGAAAAGTTAGTAGATTATTAAGTAGAATTGTTTTTATATTTTCAATTGTTCTTTTAGCATTTGCAGATCATTTTATATTTTTTGCAATATCATTTATTTTTTCAGCTTTATCATATAACCTTGAATCTGGAAGTGGTGAAGCATTAATCTATGATAGCTTAAAAATACTTAAAAAAGAAAAAAACTATATGAAAATATTTGGAAAAATTGAAATTTCATATCAACTTAGTTCAACCATTGCATTAATTTTAGGTGGCTATCTTGTTAAATTCAATTATAATTATGCTTTTGTTGGAACAATAATTATTGCATTCATTTCATTAGTTTATGGTTTTTTTAATTTTACTGAAGCAATTATTGAAGAAAGAGATAACGAAAAAATCAAATTAAATTTTTTTATTTCCATTAAAGATCAAATTAAAAACAGTTTAACTACATTCAGGGATCAAAGAAAAATTGGTTACTTAATTGTTATTTCAATGCTTATGAGCAGTGTAGCAACATCTTTCTTTTTCTATTTACAAAACTATTTCAAGTTTAATGGATACTCAGAACTTAAAATTGGTTTCATTTTATCAATCGCCAGTTTAATTGCCGCATTTGCTGCTAGTAAAACGCATATTGTAGAAAAATATATTAAAGAACGTGGTATTTTAATGTATATACCAATATTTATGACTTTTTCACTACTTGGAATAGCTTATACCAATTATGAAATTATTTTCTATATTTTTCTAGCTCTTGGAGAAAGTATATTATATATTGCTGTAAATGATTATATTAACAAATTAATTGAAAGTGAATACAGAGCAACAATTTTATCTTTTATGTCAATGGCATTTAGTCTATGTATGATAATTTTCTTTCCAATAATTGGACTTATTGGAGATCATTATTCACTTAAAACAGCTTTTATAATTATTAGCTGGACCTTTGTAGTAATTTCATTATTTAACTATTACAATTTAGTAAAAATGAAAAAACACTAATAATCACTCGATATTAGTGTTTTTTATAATTATTATCAACAATATTTGTTTATTTCATTTTTTGAACTAACTTAGTATGTGGCTTAGCATAATGGCCAATACCATCTAGTTTTTTTGTATAGATTGATTTTGTTGGGCAATTATTAAAACAAGCATAACATGATTCACATTTAGATTCATCGAATACAGGATACCCATCAATCATTTCAATCGCATCATAAGGACACACTTTTGAGCAAATACCACAGCTTGTACACCGATCCTTATGTACTTTCTTAACACCCATTTCTTCCATATTCATACTACTCATTAATTTCTTAGCTATTGAGAAAAAAACTCTTCTTTTAACAGTTTTTTCAGAAACAACTTGCCCTTTAATAAGTTTTTCTGCTATTCCATTCAGATTTGTCATAAACTCATTAAAACTTTCCAGTTCTTTATCAGTTGGATAATTTTCATTAGTAGTACCATTTTAAATTAATGGAGGATAATTTTCTGGCACATGTAATGAATAAGCTTCGATTAATTTAAACCCTGATTCCTTTATAGCCCTTGCCATACTTCCTAATGTATTGCCACTCATTTGTCCATAAGTATTAAATACAAAAGCCGGTTTTCCATCTCCTTTAATACTTTCCATATACCTCACCATTAATTTGCCTGGTTCAAAATAATCCGTAAATGTTGCAAACCCAAACAATTCATAATCAGAAAAATTCGGTTCATTTGATGATGTAATATCATAATAGTCAAACTCTATTTTATCAATTTTAGAGTTTATATGTTCGCAAGCTAATTTTGTATTTCCAGTTGTAGAAAAATAACAAATAAGACCTTTCATATGCTTCTCTCCTTTCGAATGAACATTCATTCTTTTTCTGTTTTTTTTAATGCTGTCCATAATTGAACAGCATTTATTTCTAATTATATTTTCTAATTGAATCCCAGCTAGTTACAACTAAGTCCTCCATTAAATCACTATCTAATGTTATTACACCATTAATAGCATTTTTTGCCATCTGCATACCTACTCCGATAGTTAAATCAGAAATAACAATAAGCGGTAAATCTTTAATTATACCTTCGCTAATACCCTTTTTAATAAAATCAACAAAGATGTTAATTTTTTCAGTATGTATAGCATCTAACTGTGGTGCAAGTTGTGGCGCATTCTCAAACTGCCAAAAAAATTTAAGCGTATTTGGATGAGCAACAAGGTACTTAACTGAATTTATCCAAATTTTACGAAATTGATTATAATATGTATATTTCTTATCACAATCACACAATGATGCTTCTAAGAAATCATATTTTAATTTTTTATATAATTCCTCTATCATCATTTCTTTATTATCAAAGTAATGATAGAAAATGCCTGTGCTAATACCTGATTCTTTTACCATTTTAGATATAGGAGCATTTAATCCATATTTAGCTATTGAAACCAGTACAGCCTCAAATATTATTTCTCTTTTATTATCATTTTTTATTGTCATATTTTTCTCCGAATTTTTAGAATGAACGTTCAATTTGTTTAAGTATATCTTCCTTTTAAATTCAAGTCAAGTCGTTTTAATAACTATATTGCTTTTTCAGATGTTTTATTTTGAATATCTGATTCAATTAAACCATCACTGAGTCGTATTATCCTATTAGCTTCCATCGCAATATGCTCATCATGTGTAATCATTATAATTGTTTTGCCTTCATTATGAAGATTATTAAATATTTTTAAAATTTCTTCTCCTGAATGTGAATCTAAATTTCCAGTTGGTTCATCTGCTAAAATTATTTCTGGTTCACATATTAATGCTCTTGCAATTGCAACTCTTTGCTGCTGCCCACCAGATAATTCAGTAGGTTTATGTTTAAGTCTATCTCCTAAACCAACCTTTTCAAGATATTTAGTTGCAATTTCAATTGTTTCGCTCTTTTTTAAACCTTTTAACAGTAGGGGTAGCTGGACATTATATAAAATATCAAATTTAGTAATTAAATTAAATTTTTGAAATACAAAACCAATTTCTCTATTTCTAATAGTTGCTAATTCATCTTCAGCTATATCGTCAATGCTCGCTCCATTTAAATAATACATCCCTTCACTTTTAACATCTATACATCCAATAATATTCATCATAGTTGATTTTCCTGAACCAGAAGAACCTAAAATTGCAACATATTCGCCTTTTTTTATCTCTAAATCGATCCCTTTAAGAACTTCTAAATTCAAACTACCCATTTTATATGATTTTCTAATATTCTTTAGACTAATTAAATTATCTTTCATATCTCCATCCTTAATTATTTTCGATAATATTTATAGCACTAACATAAACAGTATTTGAATCCGGGTTATTAGCCTTTTCTTTTTCAGTAAGTTCTGAATCTATAAAAGCAGTAATACTCATTCCTTTTGATAATGTTTCTATTTCAAAAGTCATATCCGGATTAGCAAAAGATTTAATTACAGTTCCAACAGGAATTACAATTTCAATAGCCTCTCCAGATTTCTCTAATGTTTTCATTCCTGCGCCGCCACCCTTTCCGCCACCGCCACCACCGGAACCAGGGATTGGAGCTCCTGTATTTACTAACGGTGATTCTGTATTATCCTCATTTTCAATTTTATTTGCACCTCTTTCAGGCATATTATAAAGTTCAAGCGTTATATAATTTCCAACAATTTTATTAATCTCTCCTGATATTCTTTCTTTATCTGAATTTTCACCAACAACATTTTCAGTGTTTTTTACCTCGTCAACTGTTTCTATTTTCTCAATTTGAATTTCATTTGTTTCTTCACTTGCACACCCACTTAACATAAATACTAATACTAATGTTAATATCATAATCGTTGTATATTTTCTATTCATTTTAACCTCCATTTATTCATATCTTAATGCATCTATTGGTTTTAATTTAGATGCTGACAACGCTGGATAATATCCAAAAAACGTACCTGTAAACATTGCAAATGCAATTGCATATAAATATGCTCCTATTGATGGTATTGCAGGTATTTCAAAATATTTCATTAAAGGAATCATAATAAAACTTAATCCTATTCCTACAACAGCACCAATAATACTTATAGCAATTGACTCAAAAAGAAATATTAATAATATAACTTTTCTTTTAGCTCCTAAAGCCTTTAATATTCCAATTTCTTTTGTTCTTTCTTTAACGGATACGAATAATACATTCATTATACCTATTCCACCAACTATTAATACTATTACTGCAACGGATGTTAATAATACTGTCATCATTTTTGCAGAATCTTCAGCAGCTGTTAATGCGCTACCTGCATCTCTAATCATAAATGGATTTCCACCAGTTGACATATATTTCATATCTAAAATTTTGGTAATATCTTCTACTAATATTTTTGTTTCATCAACCGAATTTGCTTGTAGCATTAATGATGGTTTCGTACTTTTCCCACTTATATATGATTCATAAGTTGTAAAAGGGAAAAATATTGCTTCATCAGCAGATGAAAATCCTACCATTTTACCATTTTGTTCTAATACCCCTACAATTTCATATCTTCTTCCATTTATTGTAAGATCTTGCCCAATTGCTGAACTTGTATCTTCAAATAATGTTAATGCAACTTCAGAACCAAGTACTATAACTTTTTGCTTTCGATTTACATCTTCCTCTTCAATAAAATAACCTGATTCTAATGTAAAACTATTTAATTCTAAAAAGCCTTCATTTACTCCAAGTGCTCCACCTGAAAAATCTTCATATCCAGAACTTGCAACAATATTACCTTGAAGAAAAATTTCTGAATTTTTTAGCAATGTCGATTTATCCTCAACATATTCTAAATCTTCATCTGAAAGCTGTGTTGTTGTTCCTCTTCCTGCCATAACAGTTATAATATCAGCATTTAATTTTGAAAATTGTTCTTCTACTGATTGTTGCCCACCTACTCCAATAGATATTACTAAGACTATAGTTGCGGTTCCAACAATTATTCCTAAAGTTGTTAAGAAAACTCTAAATTTATTTGAAAGTATATTTGCAATAACTGAACGTAGTATTTCACTTATTCTCATGTTATCTACTCCTCGTAAACTAGTTTATCGCCAATATTTAATCCGCTTAAAACTTCAACAAATCTTCCATCTGTTAAGCCTGTAATTATTTCTACTTCTTTAGCAGTTTTTTCTCCAGTAGATACTGTTACAATCTGTTTTGATCCTACTTTTTTAACTGCTTTATTCGGAATTCTTATTACATTTAATTTTTCCATTATTACAAATGTAGTAGTAACTGTCATTCCATCCATAATCTCATTATTTTCATCTGTCAATTCTAATAAAACTTCATAATTAACAATCCCGTTATTATCAATAATTGGATCTCTATTAATATTTATTACTTTAGCCTCAATTTGTTTGCCTAACATTGCTTCAACTTCAATATATGCTTTTTGCTCTATAAAAATACTTTGAATATCTATCTCAGGTAAATTTGTTTTAATATAAACTTTATCGCCTTCTTCAATTTTCAAAGCAACTTTAGATGTAGAAATATTTTCATTATTAACAATATTAATATCAATAACTATACCATCTTCTAAAGCTTTAATTGTTGAATTTTCTATGTCATATTCCAATTTCTCAACTATATTTTTAGCCTTTTCAATTGCAATATCATCACTTTCTATATTTGCAACAGGTTTATTTGTCGATTTATAATTTTCATAATTACTTAATGCATTTAAATAATCGCGTTCAGCTTTTTCAATATCATTTAATGGAAATGCATCTGATAATATCTTCATATCTTCAAGCGTCTCTTTATTTACTTGATATATATTTTCTAAACTTGATAATTGATAATTATAATTAGTAATTTTATTATTATATTCATTAACATTAATATCTTTTTCCAATATAACATTTTCTAAACTTAATTTTGCTTCATTCAGTTCATTTTCTAATTCATCTGTATTAAGAGTAGCAAGAATATCATTAGCTAAAACTTCTTGATAAAGGTCAACATTTATACTATCAACTTTACCTTGTGAATTAAAACTATATTCTCTTATAGGAATTTCAACTTGCCCATCCGCTAATAAATCAATGGAAATATCGCCTTCAGATACATTTGCATATGAGTATTTTATTACTTCAGTATTTTCAGTAGAATCATTACCAAAGATAATATAACCTCCAAATCCTAGTAATAAACTCCCAATCACAATTATAATAATTATATTTTTTTTCATTTTTCACTCCAGTCATAATATTTTCTATATATTAAATATAACTGAGCATTGTGACAATTATGTGTCTTTAAATGAATTCATGAAAATAATTTCAAAAAAAAATAGCCTTAACGTTGATTTTAAAACGTAAAGCTATTTCAATTTATGTTATTTAATAATTTTAATCTTTTGAATAAAATCAATATTAACTAAATCAATTTGATTATTTTTTCAATTTTAATCCTCTCTGAATTAATTCTCATTTCTTTGAGTTAATTTCACTTTTATTTCTTTCTTATCTTCACCATTTCTTATTACTTTTAAAGTAACTGTATCTCCAACTTTATAGTTCTCTAAAGCATTTGTCAAATCTTCCATAGTAAATGTTTTTATACCATCAATTGAAATAATAATATCTCTAGGTTTCAAATCTGAATTATTAGCTCCTGAATTTTCAACTATTTGACTTACAAATATTCCCATTGGTATTTCATAAAGTTCTGACATGCTTTGATCAACTTCTTTACCATATATACCTAAATAAGGTCTTGATACAAAGCCGTTTTCTAATAATTCATCAATAATTGGAACTATTGAATTGACTGGAATAGCAAATCCCATGCCTTCTACACCAGTTTCACTAATTTTAATTGTATTAATACCAATTAATTTTCCTTTACTATCAACTAATGCTCCACCACTATTTCCAGGATTAATTGCTGCATCAGTTTGAATTAATTTAAATGGGTTACTTCTTTTTAAATCTCTATCTAGCGCGCTTATTACACCAGTTGTAACTGTATTGTTATAGCCTAGCGGATTACCTATCGCTATAACTTTCTGTCCCGGTTTAAGAGCATCTGAATCAGCAAATTCCACAGGTTGAATATTATTATATTTATCATTATTTGCTACTGAAATTACTGCTAAATCAGAAAGCTCATCTTTACCAACAATTTCAGCCTTTTGAAAATCATCACTCATAATTTCAACTAATAATTCATTTGAATTATCAATTACATGATTATTTGTTAAAATATAAATCTTATCTTGATCCTTTTTAAAAACAACACCTGAACCTGAAGCTTCGCTTGTTCTTACATTATTATACCAATCTCTATATTTAACTTTAGAAGTGATAGATACTACGCTTGGCGACATTTTTTCAACAATTTGAACCGTATTCATTTCCTCTTGAGATAATACAATATTTTTAACTATTTGTGAGTTATCGTTTTGTGCCACCACATTGTTCTCTTTAACGTTATTATTAGCAAAATACTTATTATTAATAAATCCTACACCCATTCCTATAGAAAGACCAAATACAATAAAAAATACAAGTCCTATTGCTGTAATTTTAGTAAAAGTTTTAACTTTATATTTCTTCTTTGTCGCCTTTTTGTGTTTAGTATTATTCACTACTTCAGATTCATCGTCTATAAAATTCACTTCATCAATTTCAATATCTTCTTCATCTGATGTAAAATCAAATTCTACTTTTTCATCTTTAACTTCAATTTTCTCTAATTCATTTTTCATTTCATCCATTTTTATCACCTTCCTATAATCTATTTCTTAACTAACTATAGTATAGAGCAATATTGTTAACCAATTATGAACTTTTTGTTAACAAATTATTTTTTTACAGAAATGGTAAATTTAAATGTTACACCACTATCATCACTAGTAACATATATTTTTTCGCCATGAACCTTTAAAATTTCTTTTACAATTGACAAACCTAATCCAGAAGAAATTTTTTCTTTTCCTCTAGAACCATCAAGTTTAACAAATCTATCAAAAACATTTACAAGATCACTCTTGTCAATTTTTTCAAAGGAATTATTAATAATAACACTATATTTATTAAATTCATAAATTGTTGAAATATTTATATAACCACCTTTTGGGGTAAATTTCACAGCATTAGAAATCAAATTATCTAATACCCTTTTTATATATTCAGAATCTGCATAAGCATACTTGTTTTCTTCTGAAAATATAATTTTTATTTCTATATTATTTTTATTTATTAAGTTTTCATAATTTTCAATAACAGATAAAATTATTTGATTAATATCAAAAGTTGTTTTATTAAGTTCAATAATACCACTTTCTAATTTTGATAAATCAAGAATATCATTTACTAATTTTTTCAATCTTATACTTTCTTCTAATATTACATTCAAATATTTATTATATGATCCTTCATTAATAGTACCGTCAAGCATTCCTTTTGAATAACCGATTATATTTGTTAATGGCGATCTTAAATCATGCGTGATATTTGAAATGAATTTCTTTTTATTCTCATCAGCAATATTCAATCTAATTGCCATATTGTTAATATTTGAAGATAAAATTTTTAAATCACTATATTTTTTTATATCAATTCTTTTATCAAAATTCCCTTTCGAAATATATGATACCATATCATTAAGTTCAATTATTTCTTTCAATAATTTTTTTGAAAAAAATATTAAAAGAGAAAGTCCAAATATTGAAGTTATAATCAAAGCAATTACAACTATTTTATTAATATTATTTTTTAAACTTAATACTTCAGGTATAGAAATATGAAGAAAAAGAGCATAATCAACTCTATTATTATAAGTTATTGGATATCCTAATATTAGCATTTTATCCATACTAATTTCACTAATAACGCCTTGTTTAATTATTTTTTTACCTTCAAACACTTCTTTTACATCATTAATAGTTATAGCAGAATCAACTAATTTTTTAGAAGTATTATTATCTACATAAATATATCCTTTATTATCAACAATCCAAAATGATGCATTAGAATATTCTTCTAAAGTTTCTATTTCATCCTTAAAATTAACATCAAAGAAAAAAGAATCTTTTGCCTTAATATATCTTTTTTCAAAACTTTCTGCAGTGCCTATAAGTTTCTTCTCATTTGTTGAAATTAAAGTTTTAGAAATAAAAAAATTTATACTAAAACCAATTAATAAACTTAATATTATTAAAGCAATAACATATACTATTGAAATTTTCTTAAAATATTTATTCATATAACACCTATTTCATTTCAAATTTATACCCTACACCCCAAATGGTTTTTATTTCCCATAAATCATCATTGCAGTTAAACTTCTCTCTTAATCTTTTAATATGTACATCTACAGTTCTACTACCACCTAAATAATCATAACTCCAAATTTTTGATAAAAGTTGATCCCTTGTAAATACTTGATTTTTATTTTCTACAAGAAATACTAATAATTCAAATTCTTTTTTTGGCATTTCTATACTTTCATTATGATATTTAACTTTATATTCAGACAAATTAATTATTAAATTTGGTAAAGCAATAATATTTTCATTACTATTAACTTTTTTAGATCTTCTAAGTATCGCTTTAACTCTTGCTAATAATTCATACATTTCATATGGCTTTACGATATAATCATCAGCACCTAGTTCAAGTGCAAGAACTTTATCAAATGTTTCTCCTTTAGCTGAAAGCATTATTACAGAAGCATCACTAATTTTTCTAATATTTTTTAATAAATCAAACCCATCCATATCTGGCATCATAATATCTATAATCAATAAATCTGGTACAATTTTAATGAAATTATCCAATGCTTCTTTGCTATCATTAAATTCATATACAGTATATTTTTCTTTTTCTAAATAAATTGCAATTAAATTTGTTATGTTAATATCATCATCAACAATAAATATTTTCTTAGTCATTTTTTCACCTTTTTTCACTCATATTTTATATCTTAAATACTACTTCTCTAAACTAACTCTCCAAATCATATGATGAGCATCTTTTCCCCATTTATCTTTGTATATATATTTAGGCGCCCCAAATTTACTTGTCCATGTTTTTTGTGCAGTTTTATATCCACTATCAAGACAAAATTCTTTTTCATCATTTTTTAAAAGTTTTTTAGAAAGTTCTTTAATAAGACTACTACCAATGCCTTTTCTTTGATATTCTGGATGCACAAAAACAGTTCCTATTTCTATGACATCCTTAAGCATATTATTAGTCAATTCATTAATTAAATTATTTGGTTCACCATATTCAACAGAACCTACAACTTTTTCATTTTCAAATGCAATTAAAAAATATCGATCAATACCATTTGTTTCAAAATCTTTAAGTAAATATTTTTTTTTAGAAAGTATTTCTTCATTATATAGATCTTTTCTGTAAAATATTCCATTTTTCTTAAAAGTATCTATTAATACAATTTCAAAAAAATCATTAATTTTTTCTATTTCATATTCTTTTGGTCTTCTTATTTCAATGTTATCCATTTTCCACTTCCTTATAAAGAATTTTATTATCTATAACATGAAATTCAAGTTTACCATTATCGCACAAATATGAAATATATGATTTAATTGTATTCCCTACAAGAACATATTGATTCATATCCATATTCAAATTATAAACATTAAAAATGTTTTGCAAAATATCTTCAAAAGATATTGGAATTTCACATATCTTAATTATTTTATTCATTATTTCATAAGTTTTATCTCTATTAAGTTCTATTAATTCTTTAATATCATCAGTTGCATTACCATGGGCAGGAATAAATAATTTTCCTTCAAGTTTTTCTAAATCATCTAAAGTTTTTAAATGTTTTTCAATATTATATAAATACATAATATG
Organism: Peptostreptococcaceae bacterium; assembly: GCA_027064135.1. Classification (GTDB taxonomy): domain Bacteria; phylum Bacillota; class Clostridia; order Peptostreptococcales; family Acidaminobacteraceae; genus HSG29. The sequence continues at coordinate 41,091 of JAMOQG010000081.1, forward strand.
ATATTTATTAAGAACATTTTCACTAAATAATGAATCTGCAATAAAATAAATATCATCTGATGTTTTAATACCAATCATTTCAATTGAATGACCTGGGATTTTAAAATATTCAAATCCTTCAGGTAATTTCACATTTTCAATATTCTCAGATTTACTTTCTTTTGCCATTAAAAATTTATTTCTAAGTTTTTTTAATGGATATCCTCCATATAATAATGAAGATTCAAGAATTGTATTATTGATAAAAGAACTCTCAACTCCAATAGAATAAATTTCACAATTAGTTTTATTTTGAAGTTCCCTATTTCCACCAATATGATCTGCATGTGAATGTGTATTAATAATTGCTTTTAAATTCCAATTATTTTCATCTAATATCTTCTTAATTTTTTTCCCAACAGATTTATCATTCCCACTATCTATTAAATACACATCAGAATTATTAACTAGAAAAATACCCATTTTAACAGGTGAATCAATATAATATGTATTATCTCCAACTTTTATTAATTCATACATTTTTATCACTATCCTTTTTTAGAATATCCTTCTCTATCTCTTGCTTTTTTTGAAATGACAGAACTTGGTCCATCACCTCTAGAAATATTTACTGATACTTCTCCATTCAATATTTCAAATATCTCAGATACATCTTTATGTGAAAAGCCTGGACAAAGAATAATCGAATCAATACCATCTTTTTCATATAATTTCTTAGATATCTTTAGAGCTTCTAATTGGGTTTTCACAATATATGTATAAAGTTTATACATTCCCGTATTAATTAAACTATTATGTTCCATATAGTTTCCATCTGGTGCGTGTGCTAAAAAAAGTACTTTAAAAGCCATAATAATCCCCCTCTTATAAATAGTTTTTAATAATCTCACTTATTTCTTTATCGAATGCAGTTTTAATTTTAAAATTTAATTCGTCTTTAATTTTTTCATCATCCACTCTATAAAAATAATCATGCCCTTTTCTATCTTCAATGAATTTTATTTCTAATTTATATTTAATTTTAAAATCCTCTTCAAATATTTTAATTATTCTTTTTACTAAATCAATATTTGATATTTCAAGATTCCCTTTAATATTATAAATTTCATTTTTTTTATTATTTACTATTTCATAAATAGCTCTACAATTATCATTAACATTAAGCCAACATCTTTTATTTTTACCATCACCATATACTAAAATATTATCATTATTAATAATTCTAGTAATAATATTTGGAATAAATTTTTCCGGATTCTGATTCATTCCATAATTATTAGTACTTCTAATAATATTTATATCATAGTTAAATGTATTTGCAAATGAAGTTATTAAATGTTCAGCACTTGCTTTTGAAGCTGAATATGTATTCATTGGATTTAATAAATCTTTTTCATTAAATTTATAATTGTCATCTTTATTTGAACTTCCATAAACTTCATCAGTAGAAATTTGAGTAAACAATACATCATTTATTTCATTTTCATCCCATATTTTTTTAGAAGCGGTTAATAATGTTTGAACTCCCATAACATTTGTTTCAATAAATTCCCTCTGAGATTCAATACTTCTATCAACATGACTTTCAGCAGCAAAATTAATAATTCTATTTATTTTATTTTCTTTAACAATCTTTTCAATTAAAACCGAATCATTAATATCACCTTTTATAAATTCAATTTTTTTAGTATCAATTAAATCTTTAATTCTATTAATATCACCCGCATATGTAATTTTATCAAGCACAATAATAATTGCTTCTTTTTCTTTTTCTGAAACATATCTTGTAAAATATGAACCAATAAAACCTGCTCCTCCAGTGATTAAATAACTATTCATTAATACCAACTCCAAAATATATTTTTATTTTTTCTATAATATAAACTACTTCATCAATTGTTAAATTATTGTTCATTGGCAATCTTAAAAGTAATTCACTTTCTTTTGTAGTATAAATATCATCACCAATAAACTCTCCATTTACAATACCTGCTTCAGAAGTATGAAGCGGTACATAATGAGCTACCGATTCAATATCATAATTATTTAGAAATTTCTTTAATCCTTTTAAATCTTCATTTGTTTTTAAACGAATAAAAAATAAATGTGCATTTGAACTTGCATACTCAGGTTTAACTTGTCTTATTAAATAATTTCTATTTTCTAGAATTTCTAATCCACTATAATATTTATCCCAAATTTGATTTCTATAATCATTTATTTCATCAATAGATTCAATTTGTGCTAATAAAAATGCAGCATCAATTTCATTCATTAAATATGATGATCCTATCATTTTCCAAGAATATTTATCAACTTTTTTATTTATAAAAGCTTTTCTATCAGTACCTTTCTCACTAATAATTTCAGCTTTTTTAATGTTTTTTTTATTATTTATAAATATTGCTCCACCTTCTCCACCAGAAGTAATATTTTTTGTATCATGAAAACTAATACAACCAAAATCACCAATAGTTCCTAAAAATTCGTTTTTATATTTAGCTCCAATTCCTTGAGCATTGTCTTCAATTAAATAAATCCCACGTTCCTTAAGAAATGGCTTTAATTTATCATAATCAATACTAACACCACCATAATTTACTGTAATAACTGCTTTAGTTTTATTCGTGATTGCTTTTTTGATTTCATCAATAGAAATATTCATAGTACTAGGATTAATATCAACAAATTTAATTTTACAACCTCTTAATGCAAAAGCATTTGCAGTAGAAACAAATGTATAAGAAGGCATTATTACTTCATCTTCAGAATTTAAATCTAGCATAATTGCACTCATTTCAAGAGCACTTGTACATGAAGGTAAAAGCATAACTTTATTAACATTATATTTACTTTCTAAAAGTTCACAAACTTTTTCGGAATATTTTCCATCACCATGTAATGTTTTATTTTGCATTGCATTTTCAATATATTTAATTTCATTTCCAGTATAAAATATTTTATTAAATTCAATCATAATTTCTCCTATATAGAATAAAACAAAAATTCGTAGCACTATGCTACGAATTTTAGTTTATCATATTTTATTGTTTTTTTCTACTGTACTACTTCAAAACCTTTATTGGCCCATCCAAGTGGTGCATTTGCTCCAACACCCATTCCACCGTTAAGTGATACTGCATCGTAACCTAATAATCTTAACACAGCAGTAGTTTGACCTGCTGTTTGACCTGAATAACATTGAACTACAATTTTTTTATCTTTTGGAAGATCTGCAAATCCATCAAACATTGCAGTTCCGTATGGAAGATTATGTGCTGTTTTTATATGACCTTTATCATAATCAGCTTTCTTTCTAATTGATAATAAATAGAAATCTTCTTCATTATCTAACATTAATTTTAAATTATCTTCCGATATTTTATAATTTTTAAATCTACTTTCTTTTACATCTGCTAATCCAGAATAATATGCATCCATTGCCTCTTGTATAGTTGGATTTATTTCTGTTACCGCTCCATCAAATGTAAATGCTTCTGTAACTGTTACTTCTTCAACACCCTCTACTTTTGAAATACCAAAGTTCCATCCGAATTTTACACTTCTTGCATTAAATCCTGCAATATTTAAATTTGCTACAGTTTGTCCTGCAGTTTGTCCTGAATAACAATAAACAAATACTGGTTTATCATTAGGAATATTTACTAAATTATCACTAATTGCAGTTCCCCATGGTAAATTTACAGCATTTTTTATATGACCTTTTGCATAATCAGCTGCACTTCTAATATCTATAATTGTCATTGCTTCATCAGCTTTTACCATTTCTACAAAATCAGCTTGTGGTATTAAATAACTATGTGCAG
>JAMOQG010000082.1 GCA_027064135.1 Peptostreptococcaceae bacterium
TTAAATCAGGAGAATCTTTAAGTATGGCTAACAGAGTTGAATCTTTCGAAATAGAACGAAAATTTTTATAAATAAAAAACATAAACATTGATTCAAGAGAATAAGTTCTATCACGACCCATTGTTTTATAATAAAGATTATAAAATGAGTCAGGAATAATATCAGTAAAAGAGATAAAATCTTTGAATAATTCAAAATAATTACTTGAATTATCAGTAAGGAAATTACGAGTTTCTTTATTGATATCAAAAAAAGAAAGTTGATAAAAGTTTGACATAGTTTTCTCCTTTCATGGGAATTTGTTTGTTATTTGTTGATATATAGATACCCATATTGGAGGAAACTATTCAAAATAAATGAAAGAAAGTTACTGATTGCAATAGGTTGTATAGTTTTGCAATTAGCTATTAGTTTTAGATAACTAAGGAGGTTATATATGAGTGAGAAAATTTCAGTAGGTGGACAGGCGCTTATTGAAGGAATTATGATGAGGGCTGGAGAAAAAGTTTCAATTGTTGTCAGAAAAAATAATGGCGAATTTGCTTATCAGGATAAAATTATGAAATCAAATAAAATCATTTCTAAAATTCCGATTTTAAGAGGAATTGCTGTTTTAATAGCTTCAATGGCAGTAGGTATGAAAGCTTTATCGTTTTCAGCAGAGTATTTTGCTGAAGGTGATGAAAATTATGAAATGGGTAAATTTGACAAGTGGGTATATGATAAATTTGGTGATAAAGCTGAAAATATTATAGTTGCATTTTCAATGGTGATGGCGCTTGTACTTGCAACATTGTTATTTGGAATTGCACCAACATTTATTATTAATTTTTTAAAATCAATAACTGATAATGTTATGATTTTAAGTGCTTTAGAGGGTATCATGAAAATTGTTATATTTGTAACTTACTTGACTGTTATATCAAGAATGAAAGACATTAAACGGGTATTTGAATATCATGGTGCTGAACATAAATCAATATATACTTACGAAAGCGGGGAAGAATTAACTGTTGAAAACGCACGAAAGCATAAAAGATTGCATCCGCGTTGTGGAACAAATTTTTTAACAATTGTTTTAATGATAAGTATTATTATATATTCATTTATTTCATGGGAATCTATTTTAGTGAGAGTGGTGTATAAAATAATTTTATTACCTTTAGTTGCTGGATTTTCATATGAAATAATTAAAATTGCTGGGAAAACTGATAATATTATTTTTAGAATAATATCTTATCCAGGAATGATGATGCAAAAAATTACAACAAGTGAGCCTGATGATGAGCAATTAGAAGTAGCGTTAGAAGCATTAAAAAGAGCAATAAGTAATGAAAATTAAACAAATGCTTGAATTTGGGATGAAAGAGCTGGAATCTTTCTCTGATAATCCACGTAATGAAATTGAAATTTTAATTTTAGAATATACAAATTTTAAAAGAATTGATTTGATAGTAAATGTTGAAAAAGAAATAAATGATGAAATAAGTGATATAATAATTAAAAAAATAAATATTAGGAAAAGTGGAATGCCAATTCAATATATTGTTGAAAATCAGGAATTTATGGGTTTGAAATTTAAAGTGAATAAAAATGTATTAATTCCAAGACAGGATACAGAGATTTTAATTGATAAAATACTGGCAATGTATTTTAAGAAGGAAAATTTAAGAGTATTAGATATCGGAACAGGAAGTGGGGCTATAGCAATAAGCCTTGCGAAACACTTAAAAAACAGTGAAATAGTTTCAGTTGATATTTCAGCAAAAGCTTTGGAAATTGCTGAAGAGAATGCTTTGTTAAACGGTGTTTTAGATCAAATCAAATTTATTAAAAGTGATTTGTTTGAGAACTTAACAGATGAAGGAAAGTTTGATATAATAGTTTCAAATCCGCCATATATTAAAAGTGAAGATATTGAAAAATTACAAGTTGAAATAAAAAGGCATGAGCCTAATTTAGCGTTAGATGGTGGAGAAGATGGCCTTGATTTTTACAAAAGAATTTCAAAGGAAGCTATAAAATATTTAATTGATAATGGATTATTAGCATATGAAATTGGATTTGATCAAGGCGAAGATATTAAGAAGATGCTTTTAAATGATTTTTATAATATTGAAATCATAAAGGATTTTCAAAATTTAGACAGAGTTGTAATAGGAATAAAAAATAGTTGAAAGAGGTGTACAGTGTTTGATAAATTAGATTTTATTGAGAAGCAATATCAGGAGCTGAATTTTAAAATTTCGGATCCAAAAATAATTGCAAATCAAACTAAATTTCAGAAGTATATTAAGGATCATTCTGAAATACGACCAATTGTTGAAAAGTATAGAGAATATAAAGAGTTGAAAAATGCAATAGAAGAAGCAAAAGAAATATTAAGTGAGAGTAAAGATAAAGAGTTTAAAGAACTAGCAAAAATGGAATTGGATGAAAGTTTGGAGCAAATTGCGATAGTTGAACAAGATTTAAAAATACTTTTATTACCAAAAGATCCGAATGATGATAAAAATGTAATAATGGAAGTAAGAGCTGGAGCAGGCGGAGATGAAGCTGGTCTTTTTGCTGCTGAAATCTTAAAAATGTATATTAGCTATGCTGAAAAAGTAGGTTGGAAAGTTGAGATGTTAAATACTCGTATTTCTGGAGTGGGTGGAATTAAGGAAGCTTCTGTTATGATAGAAGGAAAAGGTGCGTATTCAAGATTAAAATTTGAAAGCGGAACTCATAGAGTGCAACGAGTACCTGATACTGAATCAAGTGGTAGAATTCATACTTCAACAGCAACTGTTGCTATTTTACCAGAAGTTGATGATGTTGAGATTGAAATAAAACAAAATGATATTCGTGTTGATGTTTTTAGATCTTCTGGAAATGGTGGACAAAGTGTAAATACTACTGATTCTGCTGTAAGGATTACTCATAATCCGTCGGGTCTTGTTGTATCTTGTCAAGATGGTAAATCTCAAATTAAAAATAAAGAACAAGCAATGAGAGTTTTAAAAGCAAGATTATATGAAAAAGAATTAAGTGAACAAAATAAAGAAATTGAAGCTGAAAGAAGAAGTCAAGTTGGTTCTGGTGATAGAAGTGCTAAAATTAGAACTTATAATTTTCCACAAGGTAGAATTACTGATCATAGAGTACCGATAACATTTCATAGATTAGAAGCTTTTATGAGTGGAGAAATCGATGAAATGCTTGATATAGTTGCAACGCATTTTCAAGCTGAAACTTTAAAAAAATTAAGTAAATAAAAAATATTTTTATTATATGAAGAGTGTTTTTTATAATGAAATGTTATTAATAATATATGATACGAAATGTTAATGAAAGGAAGTCTTGTATGAATAGTGAATTAGCTTATATTTTAAATATTGCAATAATTTTATTTGCAGCAAATATCGGAGGAATGATTTCTAAAAAATTTAATCAGCCTGAAGTTCTTGGGCAAATAATAGCAGGGATTATACTCGGTGCAGGATTGATGGCTAAAACTGAAATTGTTGCAGACATCGGACAAATTGGTGTAATATTTTTAATGTTTATCGCAGGACTTGAAACTGATATTGATGAATTAAAAGAATCCGGAAAATCATCATCACTAATTGCTCTTTTTGGTGTTGTTGTGCCTGGAGTTTTTGTAAGTATTACAGCCTATTTACTTACGAATAATTTTGAAGCAAGTGTATTTATGGGGATTATTGCAACTGCAACTAGTGTAAGTATATCTGTTCAAACATTAAAAGAAATAAAGCGATTAAGAACTAAAGAAGGAGTTGCAATTCTAGGCGCAGCAATAATTGATGATGTTATTGGCGTAATTTTACTTACTTTATCAGTTAGTATTTTAAAACCTGGTGAGGGTACAAAAATAGAAATGGTAATTGTTAATATAATAATATTCTTTGTAGGCGTTGTGGTGTTAGGAAAACTTTTGAGATATCTGTTGATTAAATTTGATGATATTTATAAATTGAACGAAAAAATTGTTTCAATTGCATTAATTGTTTGCTTATCGATTGCCTTTTTATCTGAAGGATTTGGTATTGCTGCAATTACAGGAGCCTTTTTTTCTGGCGTTGTATTTTCGATGACTAGTTATAAACATAAAATAACACATGAAATAAATATGATTGCTACATTATTTTTTATACCGGTTTTCTTTGTAGTAATTGGTATGGATGTTGATATAAAACAGGCTGTATCAGCATTAGGAATTGGTTCAATAGTAATTTTAGTTGCTATACTCGGAAAAATCATAGGTTGTGGTTTTGGAGCAAAATTTTCTGGATTTAGTTCAAATCAAGCTTTGCAAATCGGAATCGGAATGGTTCCAAGAGCAGAGGTAGCATTAATCATTGCAAATTTAGGTTTGGATTTAGGAATAATTGATGAAGGAATGATGGCAATTGCAATTTTAATGGTTGTTGTAACTACTTTGTTAACGCCTTCAATGCTTAAATGGTCATTTGAAAGAGAGTAAAAAAATAAGGAGATTTTATGGAAACAAAAATCATTAGAATAGATAAGGATAATTATTTTAATAAAATATTAAATTATCCAGCAAAAGTTTTAAATGAAGGTGGCTTGGTTGCATTTCCTACTGAAACAGTATATGGATTAGGAGCAAATGCGTTGGATGAAGACGCTTTGCTTAAAATTTTTGAAGCTAAGGGAAGACCGGCTGATAACCCTTTAATAGTACATATTGCAAATATAGATGAACTTGATGTGTTAGTTGAAGAATATGGACTACTTGAGAAAAAAGTTATTAGTAAATTTTGGCCAGGGCCGTTAACTATAATATTCAAGAAAAAAGATATTGTTCCCGACATTGTAACTGCTGGACTTGATACGGTTGCTATAAGAATGCCATCAAGTAAAATCGCAAGAAAATTAATTGAACTTGCAAATATACCACTTGCAGCTCCTAGTGCAAATCTTTCTGGTAAACCTTCACCTACGGTAGTAGATCATGTGATTGAAGATTTAACTGGAAAAATAGAATGTATTATTGATGGTGGCAACTGTGAAGTGGGTTTAGAATCTACTGTTTTAGATTTGTCTGGTGAAATACCAACTGTTTTAAGACCTGGCGGAGTTACGTATGAAAAACTTTTAGAAGTAATTCCGAATGTTATTTTTGATGAAGCTTTAATAAATAAAGATATGACACCTAAATCACCGGGGATGAAATATGTCCATTATTCGCCTGAAGCAGAAGTTTATATTCTTGAATATGATGAATTAAATAGTCAAAAAATATTTGAAATTAATAGTTTGATAAAAGAAAAATTTATTAATAAAAAAATCGGATTTATGGGAAGCAGGCAATTTGTTAATAAATTTAATAAAAACTTTACTATTTCCCTAGGAAATAAAGAAGATTTAAATGAAATTGCATCTAATTTATTTAATGCTTTAAGAAAATTTGATGAACATGATGTGGAAGTTGTTATTTCTGAATCTTTCAAGAATGAAGGAATGGGAGTAGCGATTATGAATCGTCTTAATAAATCAGCAGGTTATAAAACAATTAAAATATAAAATTGATAAAATTATGGAGGTGTTTTTTTGAAAATTGCAATTGGTTGTGATCATGGAGGGTTTGAGCTAAAACCGTATGTTGTTGAATATTTGATATCACGCGGTATTGAAGTGATGGACTTAGGTACTAATTCAAGTGAATCAGTTGATTATCCTGACTATGGGAGAGCCGTTGGAGAATCTGTGGCATCTGGAAAAGCTGATCTTGGAATTGTTATTTGCGGAACTGGAATAGGAATTTCATTGGCTGCTAATAAAGTTCGTGGCATTAGAGCGGCTGTTGTGAGTGATACATTTAGTGCAAAGATGGCAAGAGCTCATAATAATGCAAATGTATTGGCGTTTGGAGCAAGAGTTGTTGGAAAAGGTTTAGCTCTTGAACTTATTAGTGCATGGTTAGATGCTGAATTTGCAGGCGGAAGACATCAACGTAGAGTTGATAAAATTATGGAAATTGAAAACTAATACGAAGGAGATTATATGAGAAATGTATATGAAATGAATCACCCATTAATTCAACATAAATTAACTCTTATTAGAGATAAGGATACTGGAGCAAAACAATTCAGAGAATTAGTAAAAGAAATATCGACTTTGTTAGCGTACGAAGTTACTAGAGATTTCCCTCTTGAAGATGTTGAAGTTGAAACGCCGGTATGCGTTACAAAATCTAAAATTATTAAAGGAAAAAAAGTTGGAATTGTTCCGATTTTAAGAGCAGGACTTGGAATGGTTGATGGATTTTTAGATTTGATACCTGCTGCAAAAGTTGGACATGTTGGCCTTTATAGAGATCCGGAAACTTTAGAACCTGTTGAATATTATTGCAAAATGCCGCCAGATATTTCTGAAAGAGATTTAATTGTTGTTGATCCTATGCTTGCAACTGGTGGATCAGCAAGAGCTGCGATAAGATTTATTAAAGATAGAGGTGCAACAAATATTAAATTCGTATGTTTAATAGGATGTCCTGAGGGTATAAAAGCGTTACATACTGAACATCCAGATGTAGATATATATATTGCTTCAATTGATGAAAAGCTTAATGATCATGCTTACATTGTTCCGGGTCTAGGGGATGCTGGAGATAGATTGTTCGGTACTAAATAAGGGGATGAATATATGAATCGTCGTGAAAAGAGAAATTATTATTTAGATATTGCTGAAACTGTACTTGAACGTGGAACATGTTTAAGAAGGAATTATGGAGCTATAATTGTAAGTAATGATGAGATTATATCTACGGGATATACTGGAGCGCCGAGAGGAAGAAAAAATTGTATTGATTTAGGTGTTTGTTATCGTATTGAAAATAATATACCAAGTGGTGAAAGGTATGAAATGTGTAGATCGGTTCATGCTGAAGCAAATGCGATTATTTCTGCTAAAAGAGATGAAATGATAGACGCGGTTCTTTATTTAGTTGGAAAAGAGAAAAAAAACGGTGAATATGTAAAAAATGCAAATTCATGTACGATGTGCAAAAGATTAATAATTAATGCTGGAATAGATCAAGTAATAGTTAGAGATGACAAAGATAGATATAGAGTAATTGCTGTAGCAGATTGGGTGTATAATGATGACACACTCCCAAACGGATTAATTGAAAAAGTAGATTAAATTAAAAACCATAGTTTTTTTAAAAAAGCTATGCTTTTTTTGTAATATAGTTGATTGATTGGCAAAATAAGAGTAAAATGTTATAAGGATAAACAAATAGGAGTGAAAAAATGATTAATTATTTAGATAGAGTTTCAGGACCATTTTTTATAGCATTTATTCTTTGTTTACTTTTCACACCAATTTCTATGAAAATTGCTAAAAAGATTAATGCAATAGATTTACCCAAAGATGAAAGAAAAATTCATACAAAACCAATACCTAGACTTGGAGGTATTGCAATATTTTTTTCTGTTATGATTACAATGTTTTATTATACAAATTTTCCATTTAAAACTGTACTTGGAATTTCTTTAGGAGCTTTAGTAATTGTTATTACTGGAGTGCTAGATGATGTTTATAATTTACCAGCAAAAGTGAAGTTGTTTCTGCAAATAATTGCGGCAACAATTGCAGTTGCATTTGGTGTTAGAATTGAAATATTTACAAATTATTTTACGAATACAGAATATATTTATTTAGGAATTTTAGGTATTCCGGCTACAATTTTTTGGATAGTAGGTATTACGAATACAGTGAATTTAATTGATGGGTTGGATGGATTAGCGGCAGGAACTACAATAATTGCATCTTTTACATTAATGTATATTGCACTTATTAATGGTAGAATAGAAACAGCAATTTTATTAGCTATAATAGCAGGATCTTCGTTTGGATTTTTGCCGTATAATTTTAATCCGGCAAAAGTTTTTATGGGTGATTCTGGTTCTTTGTTCCTAGGATATTTTCTTTCTGTTGTGTCCGTTTTAGGGGCTGTAAAAGGAGCTGCTGCAATTACTTATTTTTTACCTGTGTTAGTATTAGGACTTCCAATATTTGATACAACGTATGCAATTTTAAGAAGAATAATCAATAGAAGACCGATTATGGAAGCTGATAAAGGCCATTTACATCATAAATTATTAGATATGGGTCTTAATCATAAAAGAGCTGTTTTAGTACTTTATTTAATTTCGATTTTATTGGGTCTTACAGCTGTATTTTATTCTGTAGATAAATATGCGGATTCATTAATATCAATGGGATTGGTATGTTTATTAGTTCTTATACCAATAAACCGGGCATCAAATGTTGAATAGGAGTTGTTATGAAAGAAAAAATAAAGATTATGACAATATTTGGAACTAGGCCAGAAGCTATTAAAATGGTACCAGTTGTTAATGTATTAAGAAAAGATCCGATGATTGAGCTTATTGTTTGTGTGTCAGCACAGCATAGAGAAATGCTTGATCAAGTTTTGAAAAGATTTGGTATTATACCTGATTATGATTTGGATATCATGGAGGAAAATCAAACTTTAAGTAAAATAACATCAAAAATTTTGTTAGGCCTTGAAGAAGTATTTAAAGTTGAAAGACCAAATATGATATTGGTGCATGGTGATACTACGACAACTTTATCGGCTACTTTAGCGGCTTTTTATAATGGAATTGATATTGGTCATGTTGAAGCAGGTTTAAGAAGTGGAGATTTATATTCTCCTTACCCTGAAGAAGCAAATAGAGCCCTTACTGGAAGAATTGCGAATATTCATTTTTCTCCAACGGATGGAAATGTTTCAAATTTAATTAAAGAAAATATTAGTAAAGAAAAAATAATAAAAACTGGAAATACTGTAATTGATGCACTTGTAAATGTTATTAAGGATGATTATGTTTTTTCGGATGAATCATTAAATAAAATTGATTATGAAAATAAGAAAGTTATACTTCTTACTGCTCACAGAAGAGAAAATTTAGGTGAGCCAATGGAAAATATTTTTAAAGCAGTAAAAAGATTAGTTTTAGAAAATGATGATGTTGAATTAATATTTCCAATGCATCTTAATCCAAAAGTAAGGATGATTGCTAGAAAATATTTAGAAAATAATAAAAAAATTCATCTTATTGAACCTCTTGATTATGAACCTTTTGCAAATTTAATGAATAAATCTTATTTAATACTGACTGATTCAGGTGGTATACAAGAAGAAGCACCAGCGCTTGGAAAACCAGTTTTAGTGTTAAGAACTGAAACTGAAAGACCTGAGGCTGTGGAAGCTGGAACGGTTAAGATGGTTGGGATTGATGAAAATGTTATATATAGAGAAGCAAATGAATTAATAAATGATAATGAACAATATAAGAGAATGTCAAATGCTATTAATCCTTATGGGGATGGGAAAGCATCTTTAAGAATAGTAGAGGCAATAAAAACATATTATTCTAATTAAAACTTTATAAGGGGGGAGAATGAAAAAAATAATATCATTGGAGGAAGCAGCAAAACTTGTAAAAGACGACATGACAATAATGGTTGGTGGTTTTTTAGGAGTTGGTTCACCAGAAAAGATTTTAAAAGAATTAATTAAAAATAATGTTAAGAATCTAACACTTATTGCAAATGATACCTCTTTTCCAGGGCAAGATTATGGAGATCTAGTCGTTCATAAAATGGTAAAAAAAGTAATTGTATCTCATATTGGAACAAATAAAGAAACTGGAAATCAAATGCATTCAAAAGAATTAGAAGTAGTGCTTGTTCCGCAAGGAACATTAGCTGAACAGATTAGAGCTTATGGAGCGGGACTTGGCGCAGTAATTACACCAACAGGAATTGGTACTGTGGTTGAAGAAGGAAAAGAAATTTTAGAAGTTGATGGTAAAAGATATATTGTTGAAAAGCCATTAAGAGCTGATATCGCATTAATTAGAGCAAGTAAAGCGGATAAAAATGGAAATTTGATTTACGATAAATCAGCTAGAAATTTTAATCCTATAATGGCTATGGCTGCTGATATTGTAATAGTTGAAGCTGATGAAATTGTAGAAGTAGGAGAACTAGATCCAAATTTTGTTATGACACCACATATTTTTGTTGATTATATAGTTGGAGATGATAAATAATGGATAAAAATAAAGTAAAAGAGATAATTGCTAGAAGAGTTGCTAAAGAATTTAAAGATGGACAATTAGTAAATTTAGGTATTGGTTTACCTACTTTGGTGGCAAATTATATTTCACATGATATTGATGTTACATTACAATCTGAAAATGGTTTTATTGGAATGGGGATTGCGCCTAAAGAAGGTGAAGAAGATCCTAATTTAACAAATGCTGGAGCGCTTCCTGCTACTATTAAAAATAGTGGAGCTTTTTTTGATAGTGCAACATCATTTGCAATAATTAGAGGTGGACACCTTGATTATACTGTTTTAGGTGCATTACAGGTGGATGAAAAAGGAAATTTGGCAAATTGGATGATTCCTGGTAAATTAGTACCCGGTATGGGCGGAGCTATGGATTTAGTAACAGGAGCAAAAAAAGTAATAATTGCAATGACACATACTTCAAGAGGAAATGTTAAGATTTTAGAAGAATGCACTTTGCCTTTAACAGCTAAAAGTCAAGTTGATATGATAGTAACAGAAATGGGAGTTATGAAAATCACTGATAAGGGTATAGTTCTTATTGAAAAGAATCCAGAATTTACAGTTGAAGAGGTACAGAAAGTTACTTTTGCAAAATTAATAATTTCGGATGATATGAAAGAAATGGAAATATAATAATATATTAAGTAACTGTAATAATAGATTGATTATTTTTTGACAATCTTTATTAAGTATTATATTATCTAGAATGAGAGAGCTGAAAGTGGGGGAGTTTGTGTCTGGATTAAAGTTTAAAGATTATGAAAATTTAACTCTGATTAGCCAAATAGCATTAATTATGATTATACCTATTTTTGGAGGTCTTTTTTTAGGAAAATGGTTAGACGAAAAACTACAAACTGGCAATATATTTTTACTGACAATGATAATTCTTGGTGTAATTATTGCCTTTTTAAATTTATTTAAATATACAATGAGAGGTATAAAAAATAGAGATGACAAAGATGACGAAGATGAATAAACTGAGACAAACAAGAAATCAAATTGTTAAATTAACTTTTATTTTAGGAGTTTTAATTACTATAATTTTATGTATATTTTTTGACGATAAATTAGGGATTATTTTTGGGACTATTTTTGGAACTTTTATTTCAATTTTAAATTTTATAGAATTAGAAAAGACATTAATAAAAGCTTCAGTAATGAAACCTAGAAATGCACAAAGTTATACAACGAAACATTATTTTTTGCGTTATGGTATAATAGCTATTGTAGTATTAATATCAATTAAAGCTAATTATATTAACGAATATGCAACGATTATTGGTTTACTATTATTAAAATTTGTTGTAATATTTACAAATTTATTTAATGATAAAGAATATTTTAAAAGAATATATAGGAAGGAGGGATAATTTTGAGTGAAGGTTTTGGTCCACAAAAGGTGTTTGAGATTTTTGGAATGCCAATTACTAATACTGTTACAGTTACTTGGTTAATTATGGCTATTGTAATTTCAGTTTCGTATTTTGCTACTAGAAATCTTAAAAAGAAAGCAAGTGGAGCACAAGTTATTACAGAGCTAGTTGTCAGTTCAATTAATAATTTAACTGAACAAACTATGGGGGAAAAATTAAAAGCATTTTCTCCGTATATTGGAACTTTGCTAATATTTATTGGTATTTCAAATATTTCCGGGTTATTTGGTGTTAGACCACCAACAGCGGACGTAAATACAACTTTAAGTTTAGCTATTGTTACATTTTTTATGATTCATTTTTTTGGAATTAAATATAATGGACTTAAGTATTTAAAAGGATTTGCTGAACCATTTGTTTTACTGTTACCACTGAATATTATGGGTGAATTAGCAACACCAATTTCATTAGGTTTTCGTTTGTTTGGGAACATTGTTGGTGGAATGATTATAATAAATTTACTTTATGGTGCACTAGCTAATTTCACACCTGAATTTATTGGTATTCCATTGCTACAAGCAGGTATACCAGTTGTATTTCATATCTATTTTGATTTATTTGCAGGAGTATTACAATCCTTCATTTTTGCAATGTTAACTATGGTATTTATATCAATAGCAGTAGATTAGTTTGAAGAGGTGATTATATGGAATCTACAAATTTTATTTATACATTCCTTGAGTGGTTACTAAGCTTCGACTCTAGAGCTTTGATTTTATCAGCTTCAGCAATTGGTGCCGGACTTGCTATGATAGCAGGAATAGGACCAGGTGTTGGGCAAGGATATGCCGCTGGTAAGGGAGCAGAAGCAGTTGCTAAGAACCCTGATAATAAGAATAATATAACTATGATAATGCTTTTAGGAGCTGCAGTAGCAGAAACTTCTGGTATTTTATCGTTAGTAATTGCATTAATTTTCTTATATGGGAATCCTTTAGTTAATTTAGAAGGAGCTTCATTAATTATTTCAGCATCAGCAATTGGTGCAGGGTTTTCAATGATAGCAGGAATAGGACCAGGAATAGGGCAAGGATATGCTGCGGGAAAAGCAACGGAAGCTGTAGGAAAGAGGCCTAAATTACAGTCAGTTATTATTAGAACAATGTTTTTAGGTCAAGCAGTAGCACAAACAACAGGAATTTACGCGTTAATTATTTCATTAGTATTAATGTTTGCAAATCCTTTAATAAAAGGATATTAAGCAAGGAGGATTAGGATGGATCCAAATTTGGACAAAGCACTTGTGCTTGGATTTTCCGCAATAGCCGCCGGATTAGCAATGATTGCAGGGTTAGGACCTGGGATTGGACAAGGTTACGCAGCTGGTAAAGGAGCCGAAGCAGTAGCAAAAAATCCTAAGAGTTCTAAAAATACAACAATGGTAATGTTATTAGGAGCTGCAGTAGCAGAAACATCAGGCATATTATCACTAGTTATTGCTTTGATATTATTATATGGAAACCCATTAGTTAATGCTAGTGGATCAAAAATAGTAATTATGGCATCTGCATTAGGCGCTGGGTTAGCAATGATTGCAGGGTTAGGACCTGGGATAGGTCAAGGATACGCTGCTGGGAAAGCAACTGAAGCGGTTGGTAAAAGAGAGCGCAATCAAGGAGTAATAATTAGAACTATGTTTTTAGGTCAAGCAATATCGCAGACAGTAGGGATTTTTGCATTAATAATAGCTATAGTATTAATGTTTGCAAATCCGCTACTTAAATTACTATAAATAAGTTTTTATTAAGGAGGAAATTATTATGGAACCGATTACTGGAAAAGCATTGGTATTAGCTTGTTCTGCAATAGGTGCAGGTTTAGCAATGATAGCAGGAATAGGACCTGGAATAGGTCAAGGATTTGCAGCAGGGAAAGGTGCTGAGGGTGTAGGAAGACAGCCTGAAGTACAAGGAGATATCGTTAGAACAATGTTATTAGGAGCAGCAGTTGCTGAGACTACAGGAATCTATGGGTTGATTATAGCTTTAATCTTATTATTCGCAAATCCATTAATAGGATTATTATAAAATTCCTTAAAAAGGAGGCAGAATTATGGGATTTAATTTAATAACAGCCAATTTAAGACTTGGTTTAGTAGAATTTAATGCAACCTTCTTTTTCCAAATATTTAATACGTTTGTGTTATATTTGTTTCTTAGAAAAATGTTATTTAAGCCTGTAACGGAATTAATTGAAAAACGTGAAATGGAAATAGCATCAGATATTGATAATGCTGCTATAAAAAACGAAGAGGCTGATGAATTAAAGAAAGAATATAACAAAAAAATTAAAACAATTGAAAATGAAGGCAAAAAAATAATTAAAGAAGCTAAGATGGTAGCTGAAAAAGAAGCTTCGAGAATTATGGAAAAAGTACGTGAAGATGAAAAAGAAATAAGACTTAAAAATCAAATTGAATTGGAAAGAGAAAAAATAAAAGCGGTTAATGAATTAAAAGATGAAATAAGTAATTTAACTATAATGGCAGCTTCAAAAGTTGTGGGGAAAAATCTTAAACTTGAAGACCATATAGCCCTAATAGATCAATTTATTGATGAGGTGGGGGATACAAAATGGCAAAATTAGTTGGGTCAACATATGCAAACTCATTATTCGAAATTGCTTTAGAAATGAATAGTGTGGATGATATTGCAAGAGAATTGGATTTTATAATAGAAACTTTTGAAAGAGAAAAAGATTTTTATAATTTTTTTATTTCACCCGAAGTTTCTAAAATGAAAAGAAAAGAAGTAATTGAAAATGTATATGGTGGTAAAATGTCAAATGAAATTACTAACTTTTTAAAATTATTAATTGATAAAGATAGAGCAAGTGAGATGTTTTCAATTAAGATATTTTTTGATAATCTACTTTTTGAAAGTAGAAATGTGAAAAGAGTAACTATAGAATCTGTTGTAGAATTAACAGATGGACATAAAAGAAAATTAATTGAAAAATTATCTAAAGCGACTGAAAGTGAAATAATTTTAAAAAACATTGTGAAACCTGAAATATTAGGCGGTGTTATTTTAAGAATGGACAATGAGGTAATTGATGATTCGATTTTGTCAAAATTGAATTCTATTGGAGAGAGTATATCGAAAATAATTATTTAGTATGGGAGTGAGAAGATTATGAATCTTAGACCAGAAGAAATAAATTCTGTTATTAAAGAACAAATTAAAAATTATAAATCTTCTCTTCAAGTAGAAGATACTGGTACTGTAATTCAGGTTGGTGATGGAATTGCTAGAATTCATGGACTTGAAAAATGTATGGCAGGAGAATTATTGAAATTTCCTGGTAATATTTATGGTATGAGTCTTAACTTGGAAGAAGATAGTGTCGGAGCCGTATTATTAGGTTCTGATAGTAAAATTAGTGAAGGCGATATAGTTAAAAGAACTGAAAGAGTGGTTGAGGTTCCAGTTGGAGAGGCGATGTTTGGTAGAGTTGTTAATGCATTAGGTCAACCTATTGATGGTAAAGGTCCTATAAAAACTGATAAAACAAGACCGATTGAAGCAAATGCACCTGGTGTAATTGCTAGAAAGTCTGTAAATCAACCGTTACAAACAGGCATAAAAGCTATTGATTCAATGATTCCAATTGGACGTGGACAAAGAGAATTAATAATTGGTGATAGACAAACAGGTAAAACAGCTGTAGCTATTGACACTATTATTAATCAAAAAGATACTGATGTATATTGTATTTATGTTGCAATTGGACAGAAAAAATCAACTGTTGTTCAATTAACTCAGAAATTGGAAGAATACGGTGCAATGAGCTATACTACTGTAGTATTAGCTTCTGCAAGTGAACCTGCACCACTTCAATATATAGCACCATATAGTGGTTGCGCAATGGCAGAGGAATTAATGTATGAAGGAAAAGATGTTTTAATAATATATGATGATTTATCTAAGCATGCTGTTGCTTATAGAGCGGTTTCATTATTATTAAGAAGACCACCAGGTCGGGAAGCTTATCCTGGAGATGTTTTTTATTTGCATTCAAGATTATTAGAGAGAGCTGCAAAATTAAGTGATGAGTTAGGTGGAGGATCAATTACTGCTCTTCCAATTATTGAAACTCAAGCTGGTGACGTTTCAGCTTATATACCAACAAATGTAATATCAATTACAGATGGTCAAATTTTCTTAGAGACTGAGTTATTTGCTGCAGGTCAAAGACCAGCTGTAAATGCAGGAATTTCTGTATCTAGAGTAGGCGGAGATGCTCAAATAAAAGCTATGAAAAAAGTATCAGGGAAAATTAAACTTGACTTAGCTCAATATGCTGAATTAGAGTCTTTTGCACAGTTCGGATCGGATCTTGATGAAGAAACTAAAAATATATTAGGTCATGGTAAAAGATTAAGAGAAATTCTTAAACAACCACAATATAGACCTGTAGATGTTGTTGATCAAATTGTTACTATTTATGCTGTAATCAATAAGGAACTTATGGATATTCCTGTTGAAGATATCATAAGATTTGAACGTGAATATATAGAGTTTGTAAATGAAAAATATCCTTCGTTAAGAGATAAAATTAGAAGTGAGCAGAAATTAACTGATGAGATTGAAGAGCAATTGAAAGTATCTATCTCTAAATTTAAAGAAGGATTTAAAATTACTGAAGCTTCGAAAGTTGTAGTAGGTTAGAGACTTTTGAAAGGAGATAGTTATGGCAGGTGCTCGTGATATAAAAAGGAAAATTAAAAGTGTATCTAATACGAGACAAATAACTAAAGCTATGGAGTTGGTATCTACTTCAAAACTTAGAAAAGCAAAATCAAAATTAGATATTACTAAACCATATTTTGATACAGTTTTAGAAACAATAAAAAGTGTTATTCAAAATGAAAAAAGTTTAAAACATAGATTCTTAACTAAAAGAGAGTCTAAAAATACACTTTATATTGTTATAACTGCTGATAGAGGATTATGTGGGGGTTATAATTCAAATATTTTAAAAGAATCAGTAAAACAAATTGCTGCTGATGATACAAATGTGAAATTAATTACTATTGGTAAACAATCAAAAAATTTCTTTAAAAATTCACTGAATAAAACGATTAAATCTTATACTCATATTTCAGAGAGTCCTGAATTTAGTGATGCAAGACAAATCGCAGGAATTGCTTTGAAAATGTATGATGAAGAGTTAATTGATGAAATTAAATTGATATATACTAGAATGATTTCTAGTTTAAGTTTAGTTGCAACGACTTTAACTTTATTACCTGTTGAAGTTGATATGGAAAAAGAAAAAGATGCTGTTAATGATGAAATGAAAGATTTGGTTTCTTATGAACCATCAGCTGAAGAGGTATTAGATTTTATAATACCTAAATATATTGAAAGTGTTATTTATGGTGCATTAATTGAATCTTCAGCTGCTGAGCAATCAGCAAGAAGAATTGCCATGGAAAATGCTTCGGATAATGCAGATGAAATGATTGATGAATTAACATTAACTTATAACAAAGCAAGACAATCTGCTATTACACAAGAAATTACTGAAATTGTTGGTGGAGCAGAAGCATTAAAATAAAAATAAGTTGAGAGGAAGTGAGTTTTAACATATGGAAAAAAATGTTGGTAAAATAGTTCAAATTATTGGACCAGTACTTGACGTTAAGTTCGAAGATGAACAACTTCCAAATATTAATGATGCCATCATTGTTAAGTATGATGACAGAGTTATAGTTGCCGAAGTTGCACAGCACATTGGAGATAATACTGTAAGATGTATTTCCATGTCTTCTACAGATGGTTTGATTAGAGGCCTTGAAGTAATTAATACTGGAAAACCAATTTCAGTACCGGTTGGAGCGCCAACTTTGGGAAGATTATTTAATGTACTGGGTGAAACAATTGATAATAAAGGACAAATTCCTGAAGATAAAGAAAGACTTTCAATTCATAGGGAAGCTCCTGATTTTGATGAGCAGGAAACAGCAAGTGAAATGTTTGAAACTGGAATCAAAGTAGTAGATTTAATTTGTCCTTATGCAAAAGGTGGTAAAACAGGTCTATTTGGTGGAGCTGGAGTAGGAAAAACAGTATTGATTCAAGAGCTTATTAATAACATTGCAATTGAACATGGCGGACTTTCAGTATTTGCTGGAGTAGGCGAGAGAACTAGAGAAGGAAATGATTTATACTATGAGATGGAAGAAGCAGGAGTACTTGCGAAAACAGCTTTAGTATTTGGTCAAATGAATGAACCGCCTGGAGCTAGAATGAGAATTGGTTTAACAGGTTTGACAATGGCTGAATATTTTAGAGATGTTGAAGGAAAAGATGTATTGTTGTTTGTTGACAATATTTTCAGATTTACTCAAGCTGGTTCAGAAGTATCTGCACTTTTAGGCCGTATGCCTTCAGCAGTAGGATATCAACCTACATTGGCTACTGACATGGGAGCATTACAAGAAAGAATCACTTCAACTAAAAAAGGTTCTATTACATCTGTACAAGCGGTTTATGTACCAGCAGATGACTTAACGGATCCAGCACCAGCTACTACATTCTCACATTTGGATGCTACAACAGTATTATCTAGAGCAATTTCAGCAAAAGGTATTTATCCTGCTGTTGATCCTCTAGATTCAACTTCAAGAATGTTAGCGCCTGAATTAGTTGGAGAAGAGCATTATAATACTGCAAGAAGTGTGCAAGAAATTCTTCAAAGATATAAAGAATTGCAGGATATAATTGCTATTCTAGGTATGGATGAATTATCTGAAGATGATAAACTTATCGTAAACAGAGCTAGAAAAGTAGAAAAATTTTTATCTCAACCATTTTTTGTTGCTGAACAATTTACTGGATCTGTTGGAAAATATGTTCCGATTAAAGAAACAATAAGAGGTTTTAAAGAGATAATTGCAGGTAAGTATGATCACATAAATGAATCATATTTTTACCTAAAAGGTTCTATTGATGAAGTAGTAGAAGCTTACGAAAATAGAAGTTCTTAAGAGGTGATTGAATGAGTTCGAAAATTCATTTAGAAATTGTTACACCAGACAAAAATTTTTACTCTGATGATGTTCAGATGTTTGTTATAGAAACTACAGAAGGAGAGATTGGTGTGTTAAATGATCATGAACCTCTTGTAACTCCAGTTTCTACTGGACATATTTGGATAGATATTGGAGATAGTGGTAAGGAGAAAAATGCTTCTTGTTCAAAAGGTTTCTTAACGATTAGTGATAATATAGCTACTGTAGTTGTAGATTCAGCTGAGTGGCAAGAAGAAATCGACATTGAAAGAGCTAAAAAATCTAAAGATAGAGCTAAAAAGCTTTTGGATGCAAGAACTGAAGAAATTGATGTGATAAGAGCAAAAGCATCTCTTAAAAGAGCAATAAATAGAATTAGGATTTCAGATTTAGAATAAAAGAAAGAGACAAGTTGAACTTGTCTCTTTTTTGTTGTCTAGAAAAGTGTATTGCTAATTATAACTTGAGTTTAGAAGTTCAAAAGAGAAAAACTAGCCATTAACGTTTATATTACTGCGTTTTAGCTAGTTTTTTTATTTTTTTAAACGTTGTGAATTATGTCCTTTTTATATGATCGTAATTGCTCTAATCTAATATATTTATAATTTAATTCTACTGAATACTTTTTTTCTATTTCACGGAACACTTTATCTTGTTTATTTAATGAGTAAATTCCTCTTTCAATTTTTCTGCATGTTGCATTTTTTAGTGCTTCTTGTATTTTTCTTATTGAATATTTATGGTTTAATTCTAATTCCAATATTCTTGTTATTAGTAAAGCTATAAAACAAATAAGAAAATGTCCTTCTACATGATCATTATTGCGGACATATACTGGTCTTCCTTGTAAATCTGATTTAATTACTTTAAAGCTTTCTTCTATTTTCCACAATCCACGATATTTCTCAATTACTTCTTTTTCATTTAAATTTAATTCGCTTGTTATTATTGCATAATATCCATCTAATGCTAAATCATTTTCATATTTATCATTATCAAATTTTAATACTGTTTTTCCGTCTTGAATTTCTCCTGTCGTTTCGTCTACATTATGCTCTTTTATATATTTTTTTACGCCATATTTGTTTGATGATTTAAATTTTGAGGGATTGTTTAGATATTCTTTGATTCTTATTTCTAACTTTTCTCTTTTATTTTTTTCTCTATCATCATAGTTTTTTGACCAAAAACAAACTACTTTTTCTTTCAGTATTTCTTTTTCACCATTTTCATTCTTTACTTTCCTTTCCTGTAAGAATGATTTTATTTTGAATGTTCCACTTTTATTATATTTATAGCCTTTTTCTTCAAGTACTTTTTCTTTAAATGCTTTTTTTGCTCCTCTTACTTTTTGAGAAACTATATATCCATCATTTTGTTGTTTTAAATAACACAGATTCTTACCACTATTTAATCCTTTATCTGCTGTAAGTATAATTCTTCCTAGTTTATATTTTTCTCTCATATCTTGTAAAAAGGGAATAAGAGTACTAATGTCACTTGTGTTTCCTGAAAATAATTTATATGCTATTGGTAATCCATTATTATCAATAAGAAGTCCCATTTGCACTATTGGTGTTTTTCTCTTTTCTTTTGACACTCCATTTCGTTTTAATTCATCTTCTTTTTCAATTGCAAAATAATAATTAGTTACATCATAAAATACAAGTGTAGCATCTCTACCATATATTTCTGTTACTTTTTCATTTAGATGAAATTGTAAATCTTCTTTTATTTCATCAAATTCAGTTAATGAATCATAAACAGAATCAAGTGTTACATTAAATTCTTCAAAATACTCATCTTGATGCTTAACTGTTGTTTTTTTGCTTGCTGGATTCAGTATTCTTCCATAAACAAGTAATTTCATAATTTCGTTTAAATCATATTTATAATTTGATTTTGAAGATATTTTTTTTAAAAAAGTATCTATTTCTAATTTTTTATAAATTTGTTCTAAAAAGAAATATCCATAATTTTTATCTTTTTCCATATCTATATTTAAGTCATTAAGATTTAATTCAACATATACTGTATTTTTAGGAATCTTCTTTGCTTCAGCTTTTAATTTTTCCAATATATTTGGATCTTTTTTTTGCAATTCTTCTAAATTACCATATTTTTTAATAATTCTTTGTTTCGATTTACCATTTTCATCTCTATATCCTTCAACTAAATAAACTTTTGTAAATTTTCCAGTAGAGCCTTTGCTTAATCGTATATACATGTTTTACCGCCTTTTCTTCTATTATATCACAGTTAAGCACATCTCACAACATAAAAATAAATATTTTTTCATAAAAAAACGCTTGAATTTCAAGCGCTGTAAGTGTTTTTTTGTTTTTAAAGTTCTAAACTCAAGGTATAACGAGTGACAATTTTATATGCATATTATAGGAGATTAAACAGCATATCTAAAACATTTGTAGATTTTTTTACAATATTAATAAATATACATAAATATTACAAAAAAACAGTTGTTTTATTGAATTATGAAAAAAAATTGTATTTTCAGTGGTAAAATATTGACTTTTTCTATATAATAATATAGAGTAACTTATTATGCGTAGGAGGATTTAATTGGAAAAATTTATTATAAAGAATAATGGTCCGTTATTTGGACGTGTACGTGTTAATGGTGCTAAAAATGCTGTATTACCTATAATGGCAGCTACATTATTAACAGAAGGCGAGTGTTATTTGGAGAATGTTCCAAACTTAAAAGATGTTAGAGCAATGAAAGAAGTTATTACTCATTTCGGTGGGGTTTTTAAAGATATATCAGTAGATGAAAAATATATACAAATTAGTAAAATTATTACGTCAGAAGCACCATATGATTTAGTTCAGAAAATGCGTGCATCATTTTTTGTTATGGGGCCTTTACTTGCAAAAACTGGAGTTGCAAAAATTTCACTTCCAGGAGGATGTGCAATAGGAGCTAGACCAGTTGATTTGCATTTAAAAGGATTTGCTGCACTTGGTGCAACTATTACACAAGGGCAAGGTTTTATCGAAGCAAGAGCAGAAAAATTAATTGGCGCAACAATATATTTAGATTTTCCTTCTGTTGGAGCTACTGAAAATATTATGATGGCAGCCACACTTGCTGAAGGTGAAACAATAATTGAAAATGCTGCTGAAGAACCTGAAATAATTGATTTGTCTAATTTTTTAAATAAAATGGGTGCAAATGTAAGAGGGGCAGGAACAGATACAATTAGAATAGAAGGTGTTGAAAAATTAAAAGGAACAAGACATGAAATAATTCCTGATAGAATTGAAACAGGAACTTTTATGATTGCTGCTGCAATTACTAAAGGAAATATTATGGTGGAGAATGTTGTGCCAACACATATTAAACCGATTATAGCAAAACTTATTGAATGTGGTGCAAAATTGGAAATAGGGGAAGATACAATTCGTGTAGATGCATCAGATATTGGAAATTCTGTTGATCTTACTACTTTACCTTATCCAGGATTTCCAACTGACATGCAAGCACAATTTATGGCATTAATGACAATTTTAGATGGCACAAGCGTAATAAATGAAACTGTTTTTGAGAATAGATTCATGCATATTTCTGAACTGGTTAGACTTGGAGCTGATATTAGAATTGAAGGACATAGTGCAATTGTAAGCGGTGTTAATGGTCTTGAAGGAACAGAAGTCGTTGCAACTGATTTAAGAGCTGGTGCAGCGTTAGTGTTAGCAGGTTTGGCTGCGAAAGGTGAAACACATGTTAATAGTATTTTTCATATTGATAGAGGATATGAAGATTTAGAAATTAAGTTAAATAGTTTAGGCGCTAATATTAAAAGGGTTGAAGTAGCTGAAATAATTCATGACTAGTGAGGTGTATTTAATTGTTTGGATTTGGACTTGAAATTGGAATTGACTTAGGAACTGCAAGTGTTTTGGCTTTTAAAAAAAATGAAGGAATAATTTTAAAAGAGCCATCTGTTGTTGCACTTGATAGAAATACGGGGAAAGTACTATCTGTTGGCGAAGAAGCTAGACAGATGCTTGGAAGAACTCCAGGAAATATTGTTGCAATTAGGCCACTTAAAGATGGTGTAATTTCTGATTATGATGTTACTGAAAAAATGCTTAGGCATTTTATTAATAAAACTTGTGGTAAAAGAAGGTTTTTTAAACCAAAGATTATTATTTGTGTTCCAAGTGGCGTAACTGAAGTTGAAAAAAGAGCTGTTATTGATGCAACAATTGAAGCTGGTGGCGGAAAAACATTTTTAATTGAAGAACCAATTGCTGCGGCTATTGGAGCTGGATTGGATATATCAAAGCCTGATGGTAATATGATTATTGACATAGGCGGTGGAACAACTGATATTGCAGTAATATCTCTTGGAGGCATTGTTGTAAGTAATTCAATAAAAGTTGCTGGAGATAAATTTGATTATGCAATTATGAAATATATGAAAAAAACTCATAATTTGTTAATTGGAGAAAGAACAGCAGAAGATTTAAAAATTAATATAGGTACTGCGTCTGTAAGAAGCAAAAGCATACAAATGGAATGTAGAGGAAGGGATCTTATTACAGGACTTCCAAAAACAATTTCTGTTACAAGTGAAGAAATGGCTGAAGCTTTAAGTGAAGAAACAAATGATATTTGTGATGCAGTTCATACTGTTCTTGAAAAAACACCACCTGAATTAGCAGCTGATATTTCATCACGTGGAATTGTTATGACTGGTGGAGGATCGTTACTTACTAATTTAAATAAATTACTTGAAAAAAGAACTGGAATTCCAACATATATTGCTGAGGATGCAATTTCATGTGTTGCGAAGGGAACGGGGAAATCTTTAAATCATTTAAGTTCTTTAGAAAAAAATATGATATCTAATAGTAAAATGAATTCAAGAAAATGGTAATGAAAATAAAAAAACAACTTTCAAAGAAGGTTGTTTTTTTTGTTAAAAATATTAAATAATAAGATTGAAATGACGATAATGGTAATGATACGGAGGTGTTATTATGGTAAGAGGACTATATATAGCTGGAACAAATATGTTGACTTCAATGAAAGAAATAAATGTTATCGGAAATAACTTAGCTAATGCCAACACTATTGGATATAAAAAAGATGATCTTACAGTAGAATCATTTAACGATATATTTTTAACTAGATCAAATGGATCAGATGCATATATGGAAAGTAAACATGGTAACATTGAAATAGAAAAAAATGATGATAAATATAGTTTAAGTACTGTAAATGGTTTTTTTAGAATAATGACTGAAGATGGAATAAGTAACAATAAAGATGTTAAATTTTCTGTTGATAATGATGGTTATTTAAGTACATATTATTTAAACCAAGATAGATCTTATAATGATAATTTAGGAAATAGAATTATTGATACTACTGGAAATGAAATATATATTGGTGCTAATGAATATGAAATAAATGAGATGGGTCAAGTTCTTATAAATGGAGCTATTCAAAATGATTTAGTAAAAGATGTAGCTAAAAATATTATTGGAACTATAAATTCAGGCGTTAAAGAGACACGAGTGTATGTAGACCATTCACAGGGGCAAATGAAAATGACTGATAAAACGTTAGACGTTGCATTAAGTGGAAGCGGATACTTTGAAGTTATGTCTGGCGATAGAGTTATGTATACTAGAAAAGGTAATTTTACTTTAAATGATAAAAATGAATTAGTTACTCCTGAAGGATTTCATGTTCAGGGGATAAATGGAAATATTACTTTACCAGATTATTTAGTTGGAATTAATGAATTTGGTGAAATTATAAAAAGTAGTGAAATAATCGATAAATTAAAAGTTGTTGATTTTAAAAATATTGGAGATTTACGAAAAGTTGGAGATACTTATTTTATTCCTGTTAGTAATAATACAGTTAAAACAAAAGAATTTGAAGGTTCAGTATTACAAAGATATTTAGAAAATTCAAATGTTGATTCAATTTCAGAAATGATAAAATTGATAAATGTTAATAAGAATTATGAATCAAGTCAAAAAATGATTAGTACAATAGATAAAACTTTAGATAAGGTAATTAACGAAGTTGGAATAGTTAGAGGATAAGGAGGACAATAATGAGAGCTATGTGGTCTGCTGCTTCAGGTATGAATAGTCTTCAAAAACAAATAGACACGATATCAAATAATTTGGCAAATGTAAACACTGTAGGATTTAAAAGTCAAAGAGTTGAATTTAAAGATTTAATGTATGAAAAATTACAAACAGATGATTTTGTTAGAACAGACGGTAAAGTAACACAATTAGAAATAGGTAATGGTGTTATGACAGTTGCAACAACAAGAAACTTTAGTAATGGAAGTTTTAAGGAAACACAAAAAGATCTTGATTTTGCAATTAATGGACCTGGATTTTTTGTTATAAATGATCAATATGGTGAAGCAAAATATTCAAGAGATGGTACTTTTAAGATAAGTATTGAAAATGGTTCTTCAAAACTTACAACTTCAAGTGGCTATTCAATAATTGGTGAAGATGGTGAAATTGATCTTGGAGAAAATGTTACAAAAGTTAATGTAAATGAACTTGGTGAAATAACTGTTGAAAGAAATGATGGAACAAAAGAACTTGTAAATAAATTGAAATTAGTATCATTTACAAATCCAATTGGGCTTGAGAGTGTTGGTAAAAATTTATATACAGATAATGATGTTTCAGGTACAGCTCAAGAAAATGTAAGCGGATCAGCCGGAGAAGTTTGGCAAGGTTATGTTGAAACTTCAAATGTTGAAGTTATTGAGGAAATGGTAAATATGATTTCAGCTCAAAGAGCTTATGAATTAAATTCGAAAACAATTCAGACAGTAGACAGTATGTTGAATATTGCAAATAACATTAAAAGATAGTAGGTGAAATAATGGAAATGAATGGTATTTCTGATCAATTAAATTTTAGCGAAATAACAAATAAAATTAGTCAAAATGAAAATAAAGATTTTAAAAAGATTATGGAAGATTCATTAAAAAGTGGTGATACTAAAAAACTTGTCAAAGTATGTGAGGATTTTGAAGCTATATTCATAAATATGATGTTAAAAAGTATGAAAAGTACTATTGGTGAAAATGATTTTATAAAAAAATCACATGCAAGAGAAATATTTGAAACAATGCTAGATGAAGAAATGTCTAATAAAATTTCTAGCGGTGAAGGAATTGGAATTGCTAAAATGCTTTATGATAATTTAAATGAAAAAGGAAGTAGTTTTGATTATAAAGGATAAGTTTAAAAAACTTGTTCTTTTTTTTATAAATTAGTATATAATGTTATCACATAGTATTAGTATCAGGTTATAAGGAGAGAGTTATGTTAAATATTGAAGAAATTAAGGAATTAATTCCACAGAGATATCCGTTTTTATTGGTTGACAGAGTGCTTGAATTAAAAGCAGGAGAAAGTTGCATTGGAATTAAAAATGTTAGTGCAAATGAACCTTTTTTTCAAGGTCATTTTCCAAATAAACCAATAATGCCAGGGGTTTTGCTTGTTGAAGCTATGGCGCAAGTTGGTGCTGTTGCATTAATGGCATTAGAAGAAAATAAAGATAAATTAGCTGTTTTTGCAGGAATAGATAAAGTACGCTTTAAAAAACAAGTAGTACCAGGAGACGTTTTAAGAATTGAAGTAAAACTTGGAAAATTCAGAAGAAATATTGGAAAAGGCGAAGCTAGTGTTTATGTTGATGATAAAATTGCATGTACTGGTACATTAATGTTTGGACTTACTGAAATAAAAATTAAAAAAAATGAGTGATATCTTTTTTTAGATATCACTCTTCCTTTTATCATCAAATTTAACATGAAATCCATTTCTTCCTTTGTTTTTAACATAATATAAACATTCATCCGCTTTTTTTATAAGAGTTCTTGGATTTATTTTTGTATCTCCAGATGCTGAATATCCACCGATACTTAATGTAATCTGGTTAGATACCATAGAATATTTATGTTCAATTGAATCGTTCTTAAGATTTGTATTAATAGCTTCTATTATCTTAATCGCACCATTAATATTTGTGTTCGGTAAAATAGCAATAAACTCATCGCCGCCATATCTAGCAATAAAATCAGATTTCCTTTTTAAGGACGATTGGAAAATCGCCGCAAGTTTTCTTAAACAATGATCTCCTTGTATATGCCCATAATTATCATTATATTGTTTAAAATAATCAATATCTATTATTAATAGTGTTAAAGGCTTATTTTCTCTGAAAGAAATATTAAGAGTCTTTTTTAAATGTGAAAACAAATATCTTCTATTTGGCAAATTAGTTAATACATCGTAATCTGAATTGATTTTTAATTGTTTATTTGCTTTTTCTAATTTTCTTTTTGTTTTTTCGCTAGTTTTAATCTCATTTATTAATTCGGCTGATTTAATACTATTTTCAAGTGAAATTGAAATAAAGGGGGATAATGTGTTAATAAAATTAAAATCATCTTTTGTATAAGCGTTTTCTTTAAAACTTTGTATTGAAAAAAAACCAATAGTTTTATTCTTTAATTTTAAAGGAATAAAAATAACAGAATTAGGAGCACTTTCAGGAGATTCCCTGAAATTTTTTTTATATTTTTTATAATTAAGTCTATAATTATTGTCAAAAATAGGTTTATTGTTTTTAATGACCCAAATTGCAAGTGTATCTTCAATTGAAGCATTATTGCTAGTCATTTTTATTTTTTTATTGTCATTATTTATAAGTTCAATATATTTTAATGAGTTTTGATCTGGATTAATATATGAAATTATTAAAAAATCAATATTGAGAACTTTTTTAAGTAATGCATTTATTTTATAAGAAGAACGTTTAAAATCGGCATTTAATGTTATTTCTTTTCCAATATTGTTAATTAATTCCATTTTTTTATTAATTTTTGTAAGTTCAATATTTTCTTTTAAAATAATTTTTCTTTCTAATTCAATATCTTTAATTTTTTCTTTAATTACTATTTGTTCTTTAATATTTTTATTATTTAATAAGTTTTTTTCAGTAGTAGCTTTATAGTACGATTGGTAATATTTAAGAGCATTTACTGAATCGTTAATTTCAACATAAAGTTCAGCAAGTTTAGATGACAATTTAGAAATTTGAATAAAATCAGCAAATTCGTTAGCTATATTATATCCTTTTTTATAATTCTCAATTGCGAATATATTATTTTTTAAAGCTAAATAAATATCCCCGATAAGAACAAAGTTTTCAATATTTCTATATTTATTATTAGCAATTTCTGAAAATTCAATTGAAAGATAACAGTGTTCAAGTGCTTTTTCATATTCTTTTTTTGCAAAATAATATTTAGAATAGGCATTATTTATATCTGCATTTGCAGAATTGTTTTCTGATTTAGATATTAGTTTTTTTGCGATTTTCAGATATTTTAGAGCAGAATCGTAATCCTTAATAATAATATAAGTTTCAATTAAATTTATTTCTGGAGCAGCTATATTAATATTACTGTTATTTATGCATTCTATTCCTTTTAAATTAAATTTAATAGCATTTGCATAATCCCCTATTTCATTATAAATGATTCCAATGTTTGCATAAAATGCATAATATTCTTCTGAAATATTATTATCTATTGCCAATTGGAGACCATTATTATAATAATCTATTGCACTTAAATAATTATCTAAATCAGCTGTTATATTACCAAGAATTTTATAAGCATTAATTGTTCCGGTTATTGAATAATTATTAGAAATATTTTTTTGTGCATAATTCATTGCATTTTTATAATCGCCTAAAATCCAATATGTTGCAGAAATAATATAAATAAGGTCGCTTTTTTGATTATCATCTATAGTTTCAAAATTATTTTTATATAAAATAAGAGAGTCTTTATTTGCAAGATTTGGATTTGAGTCTATAATATTATGTAATTTAGTTATTTTATTATCGATAGAATTCATCATTTACTCCTTAAAATATGTTATAATAATTATATAACAATAATGTAATAATTTGTACTAAAATATGATTATATTAATTATGGGGTGATAATATGTATGGATTAGTGTTAGAGGGTGGAGGAGCTAAAGGTTCTTATCAGATTGGAGCAGTAAAAGCACTGTATGAAATGGGTTATAAATTTGATACGATTACTGGCACGTCAATAGGTGCAATAAATGGAGCATTTCTTGCTCTTGGAAAAATTGATGAAGCCTATTCAATATGGGAAAATGCGGAATTATCGAAGGCGATTAATACAGATAAAGAAACATTTACTAAATTATTAAATTTCGATATTAAAACTAAAGATATTTCAAAAATATTAAATTATATTATTGAAACTGTTAGAAATGGAGGATTAGATATAACGCCTCTAAGAAAATTATTAAATGACAATATAGATGAAGAAGAAATAAGAAATTCAGATATTAATTTTGGTCTTATTACAGTTTCTTTTACTGATGCTAATCCTATTGAAGTATTTATTAAAGACATTCCTAAAGGGAAATTAATTGATTATATAATAGCATCAGCGAGTTTGCCTATTTTTAAATTAGATAAAATTGATGGAAAATCTTATATTGATGGTGGATTTTATGATAATTGTCCGATAAATTTAATGTCTGAAACTGGGATTAAAGATATAATTACTATTGAGATAGCTGGAGCAGGTATTAAAAGAAAAATTAAAAAAGACGATTTAAATATTATTAGAATTCGACCCAGTAGAAAAATTGCGAGAACAATTGAAGTAAATCCTGAGATTACTAAAAAAGGTATTATGTATGGATATCTTGATGCCTATAAAGTGATTAAAAAACTTTATGGAACAAAATATTATATTAAAATAGAAGAAAATGAAGAAAAATTTATTAATGAAATATTGAAATTAAGTGATAAAAAAATTAAAAAAATATATAAATTATTTAATTTTGAAGGTCGAGTGAATAAAAAAAATGTTTTTGAGATAATTTTACCAATCTTAGGGAGAATGCTTAAAATGGAAGATGATTATTCTTATATGGATTTATTTATTCGCTTTAATGAAAAAATAGCTGAATATTTATTAATTGATGAAATGAAGATATATGAATTTAATGAGTTTAATAGAATGATTAGTGAAAAAATGGATTTTAATGAAAGTATTAGTTTTAATTCAACGTATAAATATATACCATTTATGCATTTGCCGCAGCAAATTGAATTATTGCCTAAAAATGTAATAAAGAAAATATTAACGAAATTATTTATAATTTATTATGGTGAGGAGTGAAAATATGCGTAGTAGAGAAGTATATAATGAATGGTTAAATGATGATTATTTTGATGAGGAGTTTCATACTGAGCTTAAGAGTTTAACTGATGAGAATGAAATTGATGATAGATTTTACAAATATTTAGAATTTGGTACTGCAGGAATGAGAGGGATTATTGGAGCAGGAACAAATAGAATGAATAAGTATATTATTAGAAGAGCAACACAAGGTTTTGCAAATTATATTAAAAATGAATTTGGTGGTGGAAATTTAAGTATTGCAATAGGATATGACCCAAGAAATAAATCAGAATTATTTACCAAAGAGGCTGCACTTGTAATGGCAGCAAATGGAATTAAAGCTTATATATTTGACACTTTAAAAGCTACACCTCAACTTTCATATGCAGTTAGAGAATTAAAATGTAATGGTGGCATAATGATTACTGCAAGTCATAATCCGGCTCAATATAATGGTTATAAAGTATATGATGAAACTGGCTGTCAATTAGTTCCGGATAAAGGCGATAGACTGATAAATGAAGTAAATAAAATTAATGATTTTTTAAAAGTAAAATATATATCTGAAGATGAAGCTCTAAAAATGAATAAATTTGAATATATTAAAAAAGAACTTATAGATAAATATATTAGAGATGTTAAGGAATTAAGTATTCATAAAAAAGTTATAGAATCTACAGATTTAAAAGTTGTATTTTCTCCACTTCATGGATGCGGTGCGGTCCCTGTAAAAAGAGTGTTAACTGAAAAAGGATTAAGAAATTTAATTTTAGTAGATGAACAAATGGTTCCGGATGGAAATTTTACTACAATTAAGAATCCGAATCCTGAATCAAAAGAAGCATTTGAATATGCTCTTAAATATGCAAGAAAATATGATGGAGAATTATTAATATGCACTGATCCAGATTCTGATAGAGTAGGGATTATGGTAAAAAAAGACGATGATTATATTACATTAAATGGTAATCAAATTGGAATGTTACTATTAGAATATATTTTAAATTCATATGATACAGTACCTAAAAATGGATATATTGTTAATTCGATAGTTTCATCAGGTATAATAGAAAAAATAGCTAAACAATATGGAGTTAAACATAAAATAGTTTTAACAGGCTTTAAATTTATTGGTGAAGAAATTGAAAATTCAAATGGTAAATTTCTATTTGGATTTGAAGAAAGTTATGGTTATTTAAGAGGGACTTTTGTTAGAGACAAAGATGCAATTATTGCGAGTATGTTACTTGTAGAAATGACAGCATTTTATAAGGAAAGAAATATCAATTTAGTTGATAGACTTGATAGTATTTATAAGAAATTCGGATATTTCAGTGAAGAAATGGTTTCAATGACTCTTGAAGGGAAAACTGGTGCTGAAAAGATTGAAAGAATGCTTTTATCATTAAGAGAAGGACTTGTTGAAGAATTAAATGGTGAAAAAATATTTAAAACTATTGATTGTTTAAAACCTGAAGAAACTGGACTTCCTTCTTCAAATGTCCTTAAGTATTATTTTGGAGATGGATCATGGTTTGCTATTAGACCATCGGGTACAGAGCCTAAAATAAAATTCTATTTTTCAATAAAAGGTGATACAAAAGAAAAATCACAAGAAAAATTAAGAAAAATTAAGGAAGAATTTTTATTAAAAATTGAAAATATTAAGTAAATGATTAAATCACTCTTTGAGTGGTTTTTTCTTTATCCAAATTAATGTTTACTGTAAATTCATAATTATGTTAAAATGTTAGGTGAATATAAGGAGTAGATATGGAAAATATAAATGTTTTTAAAAATGATTATAATAATAAAATAAAAAAAGCGTACGTTACCAATACAAGACTTATGGGTGTTGTAGGTGTAGTTGCTTATTATAATACATTTGTGGATATTTATCACTTGGATTTTGAAGAATATGGAATTGATGGCTTTTATAGAGTTGATATTAAAGATAAAGATAAAATTACAAATAGAATAAATGAAACTATTGGTGGACTTGGTGGAAAATTAAAAAAAATTAATGAAAATCAATTTAAATTTTTAATTAAGGAAGCGTTTAATATTTCGGATGTATATTTTGAAATTTATGATATTTTAGATGAAAGTTATAATGAAATTTTAAATCTCAATATTACTATTAATGAAGATGAAATTAAAAATCTAAATGAAAAAATGTGTCTAAAATTAAGAAATGATTATGAACTTATTAATTATTATTTAATGAGAGTAATAGCAAATGATAAAATAGCAAATCTTCTAGAATTAAAAGATATTAATTTTGAAATTACAAAAAGTCCATTTACATTATTGAAAAATGATATCAAAAAAGGTGAAGCTAATTGTTATTTATGTGAATCATTAATTGATTTTGAAAATAAATATAGATTAATAAATACTAAATTAAAAGTTGAAAATAAAAAAATAATTGAAGCAGAAGTTATTGAAAAATTAGATCTTTGCTCAATTGAAGCAGCTTTAATATTAAACAGAAAAGAGTATATTGCAACTTATTATGTTAACGATAAAAAAACAGAAGATGAATTTTATAAGGAAAATAGTAAGGTTATGAAAAATAGCTATAGAAATGGGAATTTATTTACTGAATATAATAGTAACAACAATCATGTTATGAAGAAAACTTATTTTCTAAATGAGGATATTTATGGAATTTATTATTTTACTAATTCTAATCAATTAGTTATTTCATCATTTAAAGAAAAAAATATAGATGAAATTATAAATAAACTTAAAAAATATCAGAATTTAGAGTTAAATGGAGATTTTATTGTAGATAAATCATTAATCTATAGTTTTATAACTAGTGAGTATAATGATTTTTATAATTTTTTACATCTGGAAAGGGAGGATTAAATGATAGCATTAAATCAAGTAGTGGTTTTATTTAGTTTAATAATTATTGGATATTTTATAAAAAAACTTAATATTGTTGAAGATAGTATGAAAAAAGATGTTAGCGAATTGGTATTAAATGTAACTTTACCGGCATTTATTTTAGTATCAATGCTTTCAAATTTTTCGGTTGATATATTAAATAATAGTATTAAATTAATTGGAATTTCATTTTTTATGTATTTTATTGCAATTATCTTTGGTAAAATATTTGTTAAAATCATAAAACTACCTGAAAATGAAGAAAACATATATAGGTTTATTATTATTTTTTCAAATAGTGGTTTTATGGGATATCCAATTGTTAATGCAGTTTTAGGGAAGCAGGGAGTTTTTTATGCGGCAATATTTAATCTTGGATTTACTATTGTTTTATGGACATACGGTGTTTATATAATAAAAGGGAAAAAAAATGGAAATATGAGTATTAAGGAAAATATTAAATCAATTATTAATCCTGCATTATGTGCTGTAATAGTTGGATTTATATTATTTTCATTTCAAATTCAACTTCCGGAGTTTATTAAATCGACATTATCAATGGTTGGTGGTACAACAACACCGCTTTCAATGATGATGATAGGATTTATTTTATCAGAAATTCATATAAAAGATATAGTAAATGGATGGAAAATTTATGTACTATCATTTGCTAGATTAATTGTAATGCCTGGATTAATGTATATTATTTTAACCTTTTTCAATGTAGATGGGTATTTATTACAAATACCTGTACTTATTGCTGCAATGCCAGCAGCAGCAAATACAGCTATTATTTCTTCTAGATATAATGCAAATTATAAACTTGCTTCAAAAGGAGTGTTTATAACTACATTACTTTCTATTATTACTATTCCATTTATTATCAGTTTAATAAAATAAGTAAGCAAATAAAAAGCCCATTGAATTGGGCTTTAATTTATTAAAGTATCTAATTTGAATTTTGCAAAGTTCTTGAAGAAATTAAATTTTAAAACATAATATTCGTTTTTATCTAAATTTATAATAGGATAACTTTTATCATAAGTTAATAAAAATTTATCATTTGTTGATACTATAAATATATTTGAGTCATTCTTTTGCTTGTGTTTTTTAAGATAGCTAAAAAACAATTCTTTTTCGAGTATATTACTAAATTCAAATTCATCAGTTAAAAATATTATTAAATTGGCACTATCATCACTTAAAATATATTTTTTTAAGAATAACCATTGATTACCATGATTATTTAATAAAGTTTGATTTGAATTATTTAGTGTTAAAATTAATTTGTTTTCATCTTTAATATATTCATATGGCTTATTAGTATTTAAACTGTTTAAAGGATATTTTTCAAGAAGCATTTCAGAATTTGTTAAAAGTTTAAACTTTTCTGAATCAATTTTTATATTTTCTTCATTTGAAATATATAAATTATCTTGAGTATAGTTTAGATCCATTGTTTCATCGAATATATTTTTATAATTTGTTGTAGAATTTAATAAATTTTCTTTAGGAATTTTTATTTGTAAATTATCAAATAGAATTACTCCGGAATTTGAATTTGAAAAATCTGTTTCTACTAAATATATTTTTTCAATTTTTATTGGTTTAACAATATTATCTGGTATTTCAACTTCAATATATTTCCAATTATCCCAATCAATATTTCTTGACAGTGTTAAGTTGTAAAATGTACCTGTGTTATCAGAAACTTTTACTCTTAACCAATGATTTTTGCCAAGATAACCAAATACATCAAGACCAATTTTTTTTGCATTTTTATTGATTAAAACAGGATTTTCATAAACATAATATGAAGCTCTTGTTTTTGTTGGATATTTAGTAAAATCATAAAACAATCTTCCCGAATGCGTTCTATCTAAAGAAGAATTAAATAAATTGAAATTTCCATTTAAGTCAATTGGATAAACTTCGTGATTTCCTTTTAATATTTCAAAATCATCAACAATAACAGTATCAAAATTATTCATATTTATATCAAAATCAGTGCTTGTGTTTTTATAATTTATAGTAACTACATAATTTTCAATATCATCAAGAAGTGTAATTTTATTATTTTCAATATTTATTAATTCATTATTTAATGTTAATTCTAACATATTTAATGAAACCGGTATTTCATATCCATCTTCTGAAATTAAAATAGGATTTAAACTAGCTGATTCATCTTTTTTTAATGAAAAATGATAACTATTTAGTTTAATTTCTGAAATTTCATCATGAATAAATATTTCTTTTCTAATTGTTATATTATCATAGTTTATTATAATATAACCTTTTCCAACTTCGAGAGGATAAAATTCATTATTTATAAAATCACCTTTTATAGTTGAATCAAATTTAATTTTATCGTAAGAAATATCAATTGGATTAAAATATTTGTCGGTTGCAAGTACATCTATTGTAATTGGATTGTTAATAATACTGTGAGTAGAGTTAAGCGTAGCTTTAATATTATTAAGAGTTCCTTTTTCATAATTTGAAACAATACCTATACCATTATAAATTCTTCGTTCGCTACCATCTGATAAAAAATTCATAGTAGTTAATTCATTTATTCCAAATTCTCTAACTAAAAGCGTTGAAGAACCTCCACCGTCAAGATTTAGTGCATAGTCAGCTCCCAAATCAATCATTATTTGAGCAAGTTCGTTTTCTGTTACTCCAGGAACAAATTGTTTTCTTCCTTCTATAGTAGTCATAATAATATGGTTTTTATCACTAGTAAAACCGATTGCAGTTCGGGGATGTTCGCCAGATATTTCTAAACTGAAATTCGAAGAAATTTCGCTATCCTTAACTAATATTGAGCCGCCTCCGATTGCTGTTTTTATCATATCTGTAATTTTAGGGTTGATAATTGATATTTTATCATTTATTTTTAAAGTAGAAATATTTAAATTCTTAGTGTCTGGAATTACAATAATAAATCCGTTTTCAGGTATTTCTATTGGTGCCAGATTATATCGAATATCTATGATTAAATTATCTTTTATAACAATTTCAGTGGTAGTATTTTTTTTAGTATTTCCAAACGAAAATCTATCAAAGTGTTCATCTAATAAAACTATATTATTTAAGTCGCTATAGTCTTTATTCTTATAATCAATTTCGATATTCATATTTTTTGTTTTGATAATAGGATTAAACTTTTTCAAATTTGCAATAAACGGGGTATTAATATTTGTTAATCCAAATGTATTAAATCTACTATCATATGTGCCGTTATATAGTAAATTTCCGTTATCTATAATTGGACCAATTGCAGTATGTTCATTTGAATTAAAAAAGTCGCCATTTATTGCACCAATTAAATTATTTGTTTCTTTACATAAGCTTGTTAAAGTTTTTGGAACCTTCAAATTTTTATCATTAAACAAAGTGGTAATGTTAGTGTTTTCATCAGAAATGTCAATGATAAGACTTTTAATAATAATCCATTTTTCATTTGTTAATTGCGTTTTTTCAATATAATTAATATTTGGTGTTAAAACTTGAATTTTAACATCTTCGTTTAATGTTTCACCATAAGAAAAGTTTAATGCAAAAAACAAAAAAACTAAAAAAATGATGAAAAATTGATTTCTTTTTTTCATATTATCACCTCTTTAGTATTATATACTATTTATGTTTCAAATGAATTACAATTATATTAAAAAATATTAATAGTTGTAATTGTAATGAATGTAACTATTGCGCCTGCAATTATATTGCCAATAAGGATAGCTAAAAAAGCTTTTTTAAAATCTAGATTTGTTAGACATGCTGCGAGTGATCCGGTCCATATTCCAGTGCCTGGAAGTGGAATTGCAACAAAGATCATTAAAGAAATTAATGAAAATCTTTTAGCTCTATTAATTCTTCTTAAAGTTCTATGTGTAATTTTATCTATACGTTTTCTAAAAAAAGAATAGTTTCTTATTTTTTTAAAAATAGGATTTAAAAACTTTAATAAAAAAGGAACGGGTAACATACTCCCAATAAGCGAAATAATAAATACACTAATAGAATTTAATCCTAAAATATGTCCGATTGGAATAGCTCCGCGAAGTTCAATTATCGGAAGAGCTGAAACAATTAGAATTTGAATTTCTTTTGAAAATATATGTAAATTTTTTAATAACTCTATAATGTTCATATGACCTCCTGATTTTCATAAGTATATATTAATTAGCATAAAGATTCAAGTCGAACGTTTTTTTAAAAAAACGTTTTATTGTTCAGGAATTCTGGTATAATGTAAATGTGAATTTGATATTAATAGGAGGTAAGGATGAGTTTTTTTGAAAAAACGTTTAAATTAGAAGAATTTAACACTAATGTAAAAACAGAAATGCTGGCAGGTATAACAACTTTTATGACAATGGCTTATATTTTAGCTGTTAATCCAGCTATGTTATCTGAAACTGGAATGGATATGGGGGCTGTATTTACTGCAACTGCATTAGCTTCTTTTGTTGGAACACTTGTAATGGCATTTTATGCTAATTTACCGTTTGCTTTAGCACCTGGAATGGGGCTAAATGCATTTTTTGTATATACTGTCGTATTTCAAATGGGATATTCATGGCAATTTGCATTAACTGCTGTATTATTAGAAGGTATTATTTTTATTATTTTAACAATTTTTAATGTGCGTGAAGCTATAATAAATTGTATTCCTACAAATGTAAAAAAAGCAATTTCAGTTGGAATTGGATTATTTATTGCATTTATTGGATTTACTAATGCAGGATTAATTGTTCAAGGTCAAGGTGTTCCATTAATGCTTGGAGATCTTAAAGCACCAACTTCATTAGTTGCAATTTTTGGACTTTTATTAATAGGTATGTTACTTGCAAAAAATGTAAAAGGAGCATTATTTTTTGGAATTTTAGGAGCTACGATTATTGCTATTCCTTTAGGAGTGACTTCTATTCCAAGTATTGAGTCTTTTACTGGGGTACCAAGTTTAAAACCAATTTTATTTCAGTTTGAATTTGATAAAATATTTACTATAGATATGTTAATAGTATTGTTTACGTTCCTATTTGTTGATATGTTTGATACTGTTGGAACATTAATAGGTGTTTCTGAAAAAGCAGGTATGATCGATGAAAAAGGAAATATTCCAAGAGTAAAACAAGCATTAATGGCTGATGCTATTGCAACTACTTTCGGTGCAATTGTTGGGACTTCAACTGTTACAACTTATGTTGAATCTGCATCAGGTGTATCAGAAGGTGGAAGAACAGGTTTAACTGCATTAACAACTGCAATAATGTTTTTCCTTGCACTTTTCTTTGCTCCAATATTTTTAATGATTCCAGGAGCAGCTACTGCACCTGCATTAATAATAGTAGGATTATTTATGATGTCACCTATAAAAACGATTGATTTTGCTGATTATACAGAAGCGATTCCTGCGTTTTTAACAATTATAATGATGCCGCTTGCTTATGCAATTTCAGAAGGTATTATATTTGGAATTCTTTCATATGTTATTTTAAAAGTATTAACAGGAAGATATAAAGAGGTTCCTGTTGCATCATATTTTCTTGCACTATTATTTGTAATTAAAATACTATTTGTTTAGAATTAATGGCTAAGGTCATTCGATTGGATGGCCTTTTTGTTGCATTTAACCATTTTGTTATGTTTAAAATATAAAAAACTGGGTGCAAATTGTAAGGTGTTAATAATGAAATAATTTGAAATCTCTATTATAATTAAATTATAAGTAATCGATAAGGAGAGATGAAATGACTAATAAAATTATTGTTAAAAACGGCTTAGTTGTAACCATGAATAATAACAGGGAAATTATAAAAAAGGATATTTTAATAATTGATAATAAAATAAGTGAAATAAAAGAAAATATTAGTGTTCAAGATGCTGAGATAATTGATGCGACTGATAAAATTATTATTCCTGGATTGATTCAAACACATATACATTTAACTCAAAGTTTATTTAAAGGAAAAGCTGATGATATGGAACTTTTAGATTGGCTTCAGAAGAAAATTTGGCCATTTGAAGCGAAACATACTTATGAGACTAATTATATTTCTTCTTTATTAGGAATTTCTGAATTGATTAAAGGCGGAACAACATCAATAATAGATATGGAAACTGTTAATCATACGGAGGCGGCTTTTGAAGCAATTAAAGAAACTGGTTTTAGAGCTATAGTTGGTAAATGCATGATGGATCATGGTGATAATGTTCCAGACGAGTTAATGGAAGATTATAAAGAATCTCTTATTGAAGCTGAAAGGCTGATTAATAAATATCATAAAACTGCTGATGGAAGAATAGATTATGCATTAGCACCAAGATTTGTTGTTTCATGTACTGAAAAATTACTTTTAGGTGTAAAAGAGCTATCTGAAAAATATGATTTAATGGTTCATACTCATGCCTCTGAGAATTTAGGAGAAATTAATATAGTTGAAAAAGAGCATGGAATGAGGAATATAAAATATTTGGATAAATTAGGTTTAACTGGTGAGAAACTTATTTTAGCTCATTGTATTCATT
This sequence comes from Peptostreptococcaceae bacterium, assembly GCA_027064135.1. Lineage (GTDB taxonomy): Bacteria > Bacillota > Clostridia > Peptostreptococcales > Acidaminobacteraceae > HSG29. Next base: position 39,304 of record JAMOQG010000082.1, read on the forward strand.
TAGATAAAGAAGAAATGGAAATTCTTGTAAAAACAAAAACAAAAATTGCTCATTGCATAAATTCTAATTTAAAATTAGCTTCGGGTTTTGCAAAAATACCTGAACTTTTAGAGATGGGTGCATGTGTTTCGTTAGGAGCTGATGGTGCACCGTGTAATAATAATCTAGATATGTTTAGGGAAATGAGAAATGCTGCACTTATTCATAAACCAAGATTACATGATCCAACTGTAATGGATTCAAAAACAGTTTTTGAAATGGCTACATTAGGTGGTGCAGGTGCAATGAATAAAAGTGATTTGCTTGGAAGTATTGAAGAAGGTAAATTAGCAGATTTAGCAATTTTAGATTTAAATAATGTTTATAATCCAATTAGTCTTGAAAATGATAGTGAGATATATTCAGCATTAGTCTATTCTGCATCTGCAAGAGATGTGACAGATACTATAATTGACGGTAAAATATTAATGAGAAATAGAATACTTACTTTAATGGATGAGAAAGAAATTTTAAATAAAGCAAAAGAAATATTTAAAAGAATGTAATTATTGTAAATCGCAGTGAAAATCACTGCGATTTTTTTGATAATTAATTCAGAAAAAAATGAGATAAAATTGCATAATAACAATTATTAACATATAATAGAAATATAGATTCATTTGTAATGAGGTGGATATGGAAGTATATGTTGCAAGACAACCAATACTAAATGATAATGGACAAATCGTAGCTTATGAATTATTATATCGTGGCAAATCTCAAACCATGGATATTTCAGATGGGAATGCTGCAACTTTAAATGTAATAAATAATACTTTCATAAACATTGGATTTGATGATGTTATTGACAAAGGGAAAGCTTTTTTAAATTTTACGGGAGATTTAATTAAGCGCGGTGTTCCAACAATGTTTAATAATGAAAAAATAGTTATTGAAATTTTAGAAGATGTAAAACCTGAGAAGGAAGTAATTGAAAAAATTTTACAATTAAAAGAATTAGGATTTACAATTGCTCTTGATGATTTTGTTTTAGATTATGAATATGATGAATTAATTGAATTAGCAGATATAGTTAAAATAGATTTTTTATTAACAGATAAGCTTGAAAGATTGAGAATAGCTTATAGATTAAAAAAATTTAATGTAAAACTATTAGCGGAAAAAGTTGAAACTAATGATGAATATATTGAAGCAAAAAAAATTGGTTGTCAATATTTTCAAGGTTTCTTTTTTGAAAAACCTCAAATAATTAAAGGTGTAAATATAAAATCATTAAATATAACTCATATTTCAGCTCTTAATGAATTAAAAAAAGAAGAACCAAATTATAAGAAATTAACTGAAATTGTAAAAAAAGATTTTTCAATGACGTTTAAATTTTTAAAGTTAGTAAATTCTGTTGCATTTTATTCGAGGAAAAAAGTGGAATCGCTTGATATTGCACTTGTTAGAATTGGATTTAATGAAATAAATAGGTATATTTTTGTATTAATGCTTGAAGATTTGACAATTGGCACACCTGAAGCGGTTGCAGAAACTGCATTGATAAGAGCGAGATTTGCCGAACAGATTTCTAAAAAATCGAAATTTAGAGAGAATAATGATAAGTTCTTTTTAACAGGATTATTTTCACTTATTGATGTAATAATGCATAAAGATAAAGGAGAGGCTTTAAAAGAAATTCCGATTTCAATTGATGTAAAAAATGCTCTTTCAGAAAAAGAAGATAATGCTTATTCTAAAATGATTGAATTACTTGAAAGTTATGAACGTGGTAATTTTGATAAGATTGATGAATTAACAAGTTATTTTGGTATTGATTTACAAAAAACAAACGAGGAATATTTTAAAGCAATAAAGTGGGAAAAACAAATTAATGGAGGTAAAAATGGTAGTTAAACCTTTAGGTAAAAGAGTCGTTTTAAAAAAAATAGAAAACGAAAATAAAACACAGAGTGGTATTATACTTACCAAAAAAAATAATGAAGAAGATTATTATGCTAAAATTGTTGCTGTAGGTGATAAAATAGAAAATAAGGAAATAATTATTGGAAAAACAGTAATTTATAAAAAACATAGTGAAACAGTTGTTAAAATAGAGAATGAAGAAATTTTTATAGTAGATGAAGATGATTTATTAGGAATAATTGAAAAAGGTGAGTAATCATGATAAAAGAAATAAAATTTAATGAAGAAGTTAGAAAAAAAATTGAAATTGGAGTTAATAAATTAGCAAATACTGTTAAAATCACATTAGGCCCTAAAGGAAGAAATGTAATTTTAGAAAGAAGTTATGGATCACCATTGATTACAAATGATGGTGTTACCATTGCAAAAGAAATTGAATTAGAGGATAAATTTGAAAACTTAGGAGCTCAATTAGTAAAAGAAGTATCAATTAAAACAAATGATGTTGCAGGCGACGGAACTACAACTGCAACACTTTTAGCTCAAGCTATTGTAAGAGAAGGATTAAAAAATGTCGTGGCTGGTGCTAATCCTATGATTATGAAAAATGGCATTCAAAAAGCAACTGCTGTGATTGTAGGTGAAATTAAGAAAATTTCAAAAGATATTAATTCAAAAGGAGATATTACTCATGTTGCAAGTATATCTGCTGCTGATGAAAATGTTGGAAAACTTATTGCAGATGCAATGGATAAAGTTGGAAAAGATGGAGTTATTACCGTTGAGGAATCAAAAACATTTACAACTGAACTAGAAGTAGTTGAAGGGATGCAATTTGATAGAGGATATATGTCGCCTTATATGGTGAGCGATACTGAAAAAATGGAAGCTGATTTATTAAATCCATATATTCTTATTACTGATAAAAAGATTTCAAATATTAAAGATATTTTGCCGATTTTGGAAAAAATTGTTGAAGAAGGAAGAAAACTTTTAATAATTGCTGAAGAAGTTGAAGGTGAAGCGTTAGCAACTTTAGTAGTCAATAAATTAAGAGGAACGTTTGACGTTATTGCTGTAAAAGCTCCAGGATTTGGTGACAGAAGAAAAGCTATTTTAGAGGATATTGCAATACTCACTAATGGACAAGTTGTTGCTGAAGAATTAGGCATGAAGCTTGAAGAAACTACATTAGATATGTTAGGTGAAGCTAAAAGAGTAAATATCAATAGCGATAATACAGTTATAATTGATGGTGAAGGAAATAAAGATAAAATTGATAATAGAATTAATCAAATCAAAATTCAAAAGGAAACAACTGAATCTTCTTTTGATTTAGATAAACTTGATGAAAGATTAGCAAAACTTTCAGGTGGTGTTGCTGTAATAAAAGTTGGGGCTGCAACTGAAACTGAAATGAAAGAAAAGAAGTTAAGAATAGAAGATGCGTTAAACGCGACAAGAGCTGCTGTAGAAGAAGGAATTGTTCCTGGTGGTGGAACGACTTTATTATTATGTATTAAAGAACTTGATCTATTAATAGAAACTTTAAATGGTGATGAAAAAACTGGAGCAATGATAATAATGGAAGCTTTAAAAGAACCTTTAAAGCAAATTGCAAATAATGCAGGATTATCTGGTGAAGTTGTTGTTGAAAAAGTAATGAATAATGAAAATGGTTTTGGATTTGATGCACTTTCAAATACTTATGTTGATTTATTTGAAGCAGGAATAGTAGATCCTACTAAAGTAACAAGATCTGCTATTGAAAATGCAGCTAGTATTGCAGCAATGATTTTAACGACTGAAGCAGCTGTAGTAAGTGTAAAAGAAGAAAAAAATGATTTAGATCCAATGGGAAATATTAATCAAATGATGTAGTAATTATTATTTGAATATGGTATAATAATTTCGGAAATTAAATAATTTATAACTAGGGGTGCCTTAAAAGGCTGAGATAACACCCTTGAACCTGATTCGGATAATTCCGACGTAGGAAAGTGTATGATATTTTGGTATATACTTTTGTATATACCTTTTTTATTGTTTAAAAAAATACATTGAACTAAGGTTTGATTTAAGTATAACAAGTTATAAAAATATTTTGTAGATTTTTTTATATTTAAGGAGATGATTTTTTTGAGAAATGAAAATGTAAAAATGATGGTTGAAGCTGGAGTAATGATAGCTTTAGCTTATGTTTTAAGTTTAGTTAAAATTTGGCAAGCGCCTATGGGTGGATCTGTAACAGCAGGAAGTATGATTCCAATTATTTTATTTGCATTAAGATGGGGCTATAAAAAAGGTGTAATGGTGGGTATGATTTATGGTGTTGTTCAATTTATGCTTGGGCCCAAATGGTCTTATCATCCTATATCAATTTTGTTTGATTATGTAATCGCTTTTGGTGTATTAGGATTTGCTGGAATATTTAAAGAGGGTATGAAAAGATCAATTCTTGGAGTGGTTATTGCAATTTCATTAAGATATGTTTGTCATGTTATTTCAGGAGTTGTTGTATTTGCTAGTTATGCGCCTGATACAATGTCGCCTATAATTTATTCATTAATTTATAATTCGCAATATTTACTTCCGGAAATTGTTGTAAGTGCAGTAGTATTGATGTTTTTATATAAACCATTAAAGAAAAATAAAATATTATCATAATGAATTATATTAACAAATAGTATGAATTATGATAAAATACATCTCGTAGAAAGTGAGGTGAAAAATGGGAAATATTAAAACAAATTATATTGTAAAAACTGCAATTATAGCAGCTCTTTATGCGGCTGTAACAATACTATTAGCTCCAATAAGCTATGGACCAATTCAATTTCGAGTTTCAGAAGTAATGGTTTTATTAGTGTTTATTGACAGAAAGTATTTAGCTGGTTTAGTATTAGGATGCTTCTTTGCAAATATGTTATCTCAAGCAGGAATTTACGATATGGTATTTGGAACATTAGCAACTTTAATTGCGCTTTATGGAATAGTTGCAATTAAGAAAATGTTAGGGGAAAATTTGAAATCTTTATTTATTGCAAGTTTATCGCCTGTAATAGTAAATGGAGTGATAATTGGCTGGATGTTAAGCTATTTATATCAACTACCTTTTATGTTAACTGCGTTACAAGTTGGAATTGGAGAATTCGGTGTAGTTTCAATTTTAGGAGTTATTTTAATAAAGTATATTCTTAATAACAACAAAATTCTTGAACTTATTAAAATTGAAGATTAAAAAAAGTGAAGTTAGTGGCAGTGACTTCCTTTTTTTTTACATAAAAATGACAAAAAAATATAATTTTAAGTTTCCCCATTTTGAAATAGCTGTTAATTTATAATCTAAAAACTGATATTTCTGTGGAAAACTAGGCAATAAATTGGAAATAAAGGAAAAATTAAAGAAATAAGAAAAAAGTTATAAAC